>NZ_CP084630.1 GCF_022878925.1 Caballeronia sp. TF1N1 | reverse complement strand
TATTCAGCGGAAAATTCCACGGGATGATCTGCGCCACCACGCCGACCGGCTCGCGCAAGGTGTAGGCGTGCCACTCGCCTGCGAGCGATACGGCCGGCGTCTCGCCGCTGATCTTCGTGGCCCAGCCCGCCATATAGCGCAGCATTTCCGCAATACCCGGCACGTCGACGTTGCGGCATGCGGGCAGCGGCTTGCCGCTGTTGATCGATTCGAGTTGCGCGAGTTCGTCCGCGTGCGCTTCGATCAGTTCCGCGAAGCGCAGCATGATGCGGGTGCGCGCGGCGGGCGTCGTCTTGCTCCACGGTCCCGCGAAGGCGCGGCGGGCGGCATCGACTGCGCGGTCCACATCGCTTGCCGATGCTTCGGCCACGGTGGCGATCACGTCGCCGGTGGCGGGGTCGAGGATGTCGGTGCGCCGGTCCGAATCGGAATCGGTCATGCGCCCGTCGATCATCAGCTTATGCTCGCGCATCAGAAAGCCGCGCGCGGCCTCGCCCAATGCGGGATGAAACGTTTTGGTCATGTCCATGAAATGTCTTTGAAAATGATTCGGCATACGAAAGAGATTCGAAACAGCGCCGATCGATGGATTCATCCTAACGACAGCCCGCCCCGCCTGACCAATACTGTTTGCGAAGGTTTCGAGAACTTATTCCTCTGGTTCGATCTTCAGGTTCTTCGTCTGACTGGATCGGAAAATCGTATTGGTGCGAATCCGCGTGCCGTGTCTATCCTGTGATCGCGCGTCTTCCACGGACGCCGCAAACACTAGAAAAAAGCATCGGAGACACAGTCAACGCCCTTCCGCGCGCCGAACGTTGCAAACGCCCGCGCCCTCTTCCCGACTACAGGCAGATCCAAGATGACCCGTGAACGCCCCTGGTATCGCTGGTATGTGTTGTTCATCCTGACGCTGATCTACGCGTTCAGCTATGTGGACCGACAGATCGTCACCATCCTCGCGCCCTATCTGAAGCGCGATATGGGCATTTCCGACGCGCAACTCGGCCTGCTCTACGGCACCTCGTTCGCGCTGTTCTACTGCGTGTTCGGCATCCCGCTCGCCCGTCTCGCCGATGGCTGGAGCCGCGTGCGCACACTCGCCCTCGGCCTGTCGTTCTGGTCGCTGATGACCGCGCTTTCCGGACTGTCGCGCAACTTCGCGCAGCTCGGCGCGGCGCGTGTCGGCGTGGGTGTCGGCGAAGCGAGCGCCACGCCCGCCGCCGTCTCGCTGCTCGGCGATTACTTCGAACGCGCGCGGCGCGGCACCGTGCTCGCGCTGTATTCGGTCGGCGTGTATGTGGGTGCGGGAGCGTCGCTGGCGATCGGCGGGTCGATCGTCGCGGCATGGGAGCGCACGTACGGCACGGCGGCGAACGCGCCGTTCGGGCTGAGCGGCTGGCAGGCGTCGTTCATCGGCGTGGGCGTGCCGGGACTCGTGTTCGCGCTGATCGTGCTGCTCACGGTGCGCGAGCCGCAACGCGGCCGTCTCGATGCCGTGCCCGCCAAAGCCGATCCGCGCCCGTTCGCCCACGCCCTGCGCGATCTCGGCGCGATGGTCCCGCCTTGGAGCTGGACGCATCTGGCCGCGCTCGATGCACCGCGCCGCGAATACGTGCGCAACGTCGGCTATCTGCTGCTCGCCGCCTGCGTGGCCGTGTTCGCGACGCACGTCACCAACGGCATGCTCTCGGCTGCGCGCAACGTGCAGATCGGCTCGGTCTACGGCGTGCCTGTGACGAGCAATCTGGTGCAATGGCTCGCAATGGCGATTGCCGTCTACGTGTGCTCGAACTGGTATCAGTCCACGCGCCTGAGCGACCCGGCCGCGCATCGCCTCATTACCGGCTCGAAGACATTCATGTCGATCACCGTGGCAGGCGCGTTCCTCGCCTTCGCGATGAACGCGGTCAATGGCTTCGTTTTCGTCTACGCCAGCCGCACGCTCGGGCTGACCGCGCAGGCGGGGCTGCATCTCGGCGTGATCGCGATCATCGCGGGCGGGCTGGGTATCACGCTGAGCGGCTATCTGTGCGATCTCGCCAGGCGCAGGCATCCGCTCGGGCGTCTGTATTTCGTTTGCTTCACCGCCACGGCGTTCACGGGCGCGAGCGTCGTCCAATATCTGACGACGAGCGTCTCGACGTTCTACATCGCCTATGCGCTCGCCACCTTTTTCGTGCCGATGTGGTTCGGCCCACTGCAAGCCACCACGCAGGATCTGGTGATTCCGCGTCTGCGCGGCACCGCGTTTGCCGCGTTCTCGCTCGGCCCGAACATCTTCGGGCTGGGACTCGGGCCGTATTGCGTCGGCCTCTTGAGCGATGCCACCGGCGACCTGCGCCTGGCGATTCTCTGCGCACTCGGCGTGCTGCCGATCTCGGTCATTTCGCTGCTGGCGGCGGGAAAAACGCTCGCGCAAGGGGAAGCGACCGCGCGCGCCGAGCTCGCCGCCTACGCCGCCGCCGATACCAACGATGCGCTGGACTTGAGCGCCGAACATCAACTCACGCACTGAGACCACCGACGAGGAATCGATATGCCCGGCCTGACTCAGCAACTTGCAGCGTTCGTCACCGAAACGCGCTTCGAACATCTGCCCGCCGCGGTCGTGGCGGAAAGCCGGCGTCTGTTGCTCGATACGCTCGGCTGCGCGCTCGGCGCGGTGCGCACCGACAGCGGCCGCATCGCGCTGGAATACGTGCGTCAGCTCGGCGGCACGCCTGACGCGACGGTGATCGGCATGAACGCGCGCAGCAGCGCGGTCAACGCGGCCTACGCGAACGCGCGCCTCGCCAACATACTCGATGCCGACGACACCTTCCCCACCTCCACGCACTTTGGCAACGCGGCCGTCTTCTCGGCGCTGGCGCTGGCTGAAAAGGACCGGCTGCACGGGCGCGAGCTGCTCACCGCCATCGCTGTGGGATTCGATCTCGGCGCGCGAATCGGTAGCTGGATGGGTGCGCCGATACAGATCGAAAACGGACGTGTGACCGGCTGGAACGAACTGGGCGGTCCGGCCGGGACCATCGCGTGGGCGGCGATCGGCGCGGCCGCGAATATCGCGCGGCTCGATGCGCGGCAGGCGAACCACGCGTTCGGTATCGGCGGGGCGAATTCGCCGCAGCCCACCTTGCGCAAGTGGGCCGAATCCGTGCAACAGCCCATGTACAAATATGCGGATGCGGGCTGGTGCGCGCAGGTCGGGGTATCGGCGGTCATGCTGGCGAAACTCGGCAGCACCGGTTTCAAGGATTTTCTCGACGGCGACAACGCGTTCTGGAAGACCTACGGTTCCCCTTCGCACGATGACGCCGCGCTCGTCGCGGGACTCGGATCGGACTGGCAGATCCTCAACACGACCTACAAGCCCTGGCCGTGTTGCCGATGGATTCATCATCCGCTGACGGCGTTCACGCGGCTGATCGACGAACACGCGCTCGCGCCGGAGGAGATCAAGCGCGTGGTGGTGCGCGCGAATCCGTTCGCGCTAACGCCGATCTTCCGCGAACCCCATCCCGCCGATATGCTCAGCGCCGAATTCAGCCACGCGCACGCGCTGGCTGCGGCGGCGTATCGCGTGCCTGCTGGGCCACGCTGGTACACACCGCAAACCATGAACGATCCAGCCATCTCCGACTTCCGCGCCCGCGTGAGCGTGACGGCGGAGCCGCGCGCGGCGAATATCGCCGAATGGATGACAGGCGGACAGTGGCGCGGCGTGCCGGGCGGCGTCGATATCCACGCGCGCTCACAGGTGTTCAGCGCGACAGCCGATTACGCACTCGGCGATCCGTGGCGCGAAGACACGCATCTGCCGGACGCCGCGCTGCTCGCAAAATTCAACGTAATGACCGGTGCCGACGCGGCTGGCGACACGCCACCCGCGCTCGCAAAGGCCGTCATGAACATCGCGGATTCGCCGGTCTCGCGCCTCACCGAGGCACTCACCGCACGCAGGTAAAGCACGATTGACGCGCCTTGCATGAATTCATATATTAATGGTTCATCCAATGACATAATGACAATTCAAACGATATGAACGATCCTGCCGCCGTCTCACGAGTCCGCGCGCCGTCGCTGTTCATTCTCGTGTGCATCACGCTGTCGGGCACCTTTCCGCTGCATGTGTTCGTGCCGGCGTTGCCGCTGGCGGCGAGCGAACTGGGGGCGTCGTCGGCAGGAATCGGCCTCACGATTACGCTGTACGTGATTGGCTTGTCGATCGGGCAACTGATCTACGGGCCGCTATCCGATCGCTATGGACGCCGGCCGGTGCTGCTTGCCGGTCTCACGCTGTTCGCACTCGCCAGCCTTGCCGCCACCTTCGCGCCGTCGCTCAGAAGTCTGGAATTCGCGCGCGTGGCGCAGGCGCTCGGCGGCTGTTCGGGGCTGGTGCTGGGGCGCGCCATTGCGCGCGATAGTTCCGGCTCGACCGCGCTGATCCGGCGGCTGGCCACGCTCAGCATCGCGATGGCGGTGGCCACGGCGGTGGCGCCCGTGATCGGCGCGCAGTTCGTCGCGCATCTCGGCTGGCGCGCGATCTTTCTCGCGCTCTCCGTTGCCAATGTGCTCGTGCTGGTCAGCGTGTGGCTGCTGGTGCCGGAAACACATACGGCGTCCCGCGATATCGCGGCGGGCCGTTATGCGCGCAGCTATCTGCGGCTGTTGCGCTCGCCGGTGTTTCTCGCTCACGCGCTGGGCGGTGCGAGCGCCACGACGGGCATCTATGCGTTTTTATCGGCGTCGCCCTTCATACTGGAAGCGCGGCTGGGCTTATCGGCGCAGGCTTTCAGCTTCGCTTACTTCGCGCTGGTGGTCGGACTGGCCGCCGGGCAATCCACGGCGAAGCGGCTCGCGGGCATGGTCCCGGCGCGCACGGCATTGATCGCCGCGAGCGTCATCATGGGCGTGGCGTCACTGAGCCTGTTCGTGTCGTGGTACTTCGACGTGCTCTCCGTCACCGCCGTGATGGCGCCGATGATCGTCATGTTCTTCGGCACCGGCTTGTCCAGTCCGTTTGCCATCAGCAGTGCGCTCGACGTCGAACCGGCCGTGGTCGGTGCGGCGGCAGGCCTCTACGGCTGCCTGCAAATGGGCTACGGCGCGCTGTGCACCGCCGCGGTGAGTCTCGCGCCCGGCAACCCCACGCTCTCCATGATCGTCGCGCTAGCCGTCTCCAGTGCAATTGCCTGGGCATCGTTCAAGGCCGTGCCGCGCCGTCTCGCCGTCTGAGCGCATCGCCCGATTAGGGTTTGTGCCGTTTGACACGAAAAACCGTCTCTCACATATTAAAGCTAACAAAGTCAATGGTTCATCCAATGAAATTATCGAAGTGAAGACACATCCCAGTCTGTCGATATAACAAAACATCCAGGAGACGAAATTGAACTTAGCGAAACCCTTGTTCGGTGCGCTCGCGCTGACAGTCGCAGGCAGCGCGTGGGCGCAGAGCAGCGTGACGCTGTACGGTCTGCTCGACGAAGGCATCAACTACGTGAACAACGCGCAGACCGCCCGCGCCGGCGCCCCGAACGGCCGCACCGGCGCCTCGGTCTGGTCGATGACTACCGGGCTTGCGCAGGCATCGCGCTGGGGTCTGCGCGGCGTGGAAGATTTGGGCAACGGCTACAAGGCCATCTTCGTGATCGAGAATGGCTTCGATGTCGGCACGGGCCGCTTCCAGCAGGGTGGCACCTTCTTCGGGCGTCAGGCGTATATCAGCCTGTCGACGCCGAAATGGGGCACCGTGTCGCTCGGCCGCCAGTACGACTCGATCGTCGACATGATCGGCCCGATGCAGGCAGGAAGCTATGCAGGCGGCGCCTTCGCCGACCATCCGGGCGATATCGACAACGTGGCGGATTCGCAGCGCATCAACAATGCCATCAAGTACACCAGCCCCAAGTTCGCGGGCGTGACGCTCACGGGTTTGTATAGTCTCGGCGGCGTGGCGGGATCGTTCGGGCGCAACAGCATCTGGTCGGTGGGCGGGCGTTTCGATACCGGGCCGGTCAGCATCGCGGCCGGTTACATGCACATCAACAATCCTAACCAGTCGTTCTACGGCAATAACGCGACGGGTTCGACCACGGCCAACAATCTCGGCCCGACGAGCGGCGTACAGGTCAATCCGATCTACGGCGGCTTCGCGTCGGCAGGCAGAATGCAGATCGTCGCGTCGGCGGCGCAGTACACGCTGGGCGATTTCATCCTCGGTCTGGGCTATTCAAATATTCGCTTTCAGGATCTGAATGATCCGGCTTCCGGCACGCTGTCGCTCACCAATCCCTTCGGCTACACGGGCAACGCCGCGTTCAACAACTACAACGTCTATGCGGCCTACTTCATCACGCCGGCGCTGGTGGCGGGCGGCTCGTACAACTATCTGCGCGGCGGCGCGGTGAACGGCAAGGACAGCGCGGCCTATCAGACCGTCAATGCCTCGCTCGATTATTTTCTTTCGAAGCGCACCGATGTGTATCTCGCGGCCGCTTATATGAAGGGCTCGGGCACCGATTCCACCAAGCAGGCGGCCGTGCCCTATCTCGTCACGCTCACGCCGGCCAATACGCAGAATCAGGTGGTGGCGCGTATCGGTATCCGGCACAAGTTCTGAGACCCAGACGCAGCGCACGCTTTTCGTGCACGACGGCCGGCAGATTCTGCCGGCCGTTTTTGTTTGCGCGGACCTTGGTGAACTTGACGCGCTTGACATCGCGCCGCATGCCGCTCAACATAGCGATGGAAATGTCATTGGTTGATCCAATGAAAAAAGAGACGAACAATCGATCTGGTGGTCGATGGTTCGATCGTTTGCCGAAACGGAGATGTGATGCCTGAAACCCCAACCCGCGCCCACGACACCGCCGGCCGTCCGCTCGACGGCGTGGTCGTCGTCGAAACATCGAGTTTTCTGACCGGCCCGTTCGCCTCGATGATGCTGTCCGATCTCGGCGCCGACGTCATCAAGGTCGAGCCGCCCGGCGGCGACGGCTTTCGCAAGTTCGGCCATAACCGCGATGGCTACGGCGCGTCGTGGACCAATGCCAATCGCGGCAAGCGCAGCGTGGTCATCGATCTGAAGACGGCGGAAGGCGTCGCGCGCCTCAAGAATCTGCTCGCACAGGCCGATGTGCTGGTGGAGAACTGGCGGCCGCGCGTGGCGGCATCGCTCGGTCTGGGTCAGGATGTGCTGGCCGAACTGAACCCGCGTCTGGTGCGCCTGTCGATCAACGGTTTCGGCGATACCGGCGCGCTCGCCAACGCGCCCGCCTTCGATTCGCTGATTCAGGGCCGCACGGGCATCGTCGCTGCCGAAGGCCGCAACGGCAAGCCGTCCGTGACGCCCTTCAACATGGTCGACAAGGTAACCGGCGTATTCGGCGCGCAAGCCATTCTGGCCGCGCTGCTGGAGCGCGAAAAGACCGGCCGCGGCGCACACGTCAAACTGCCGATGCTCGACGTGATGGGCTACTTCAACTTCCCCGACATGTACCAGCATCGCACCTTCGAGGGCGATACCTCGGCGTGGAAGCCGCCTGCATCCCAGGTACTGGAAACGTCGGACGGGCACGTGGTGATCTCGCCTGCCAACGGCGCGCAGATGTCGAAAACGCTCAATGCGATCGAACGTCCCGAGTGGAAGGACGAGTTCAAACAGATGCGCGATCCGGTGGCAATGGCGGAAGAATTTTTCCGTCGCGTGGGCGAGGTCGTGAAGACGCGCGATACGGCGTTCTGGCTGGAGCGCTTCGAAAGCCTCGACGTGCCTGCCGCGCCCGTGTTCTCCCTCGACGATTACCTCGACGATGCGCAAGTGGCGCACAACCGCGTGTTCGAAACCGTTGCCTCGCCGGTCGGACCGATCCGCACCGCGCGCTATCCCGCCACCTTCGACGAACGGCGTTTTGCCGCGCGCTTCGGTCCGCCCGCCATCGGCGAGCACGACGGCGAAATTTGATTCCACCCATTGCATACACCGTAGATCAAGGAGACACATCATGAAACTCGCAAGCTTCGACGGCGGGCGCATCGGTATCGTGGACGGCGGCGAGATCGTCGATATCACGGACATCGTCAACGCTACTCCAGGCGCATGGCCGCCCGTCGGCATGTTGCATCTGATCGATCGATTTCCCGCGCTGCGCGAGTCGCTCGCCGAACGCGCACGCAGCGCAACGCGCAAGCCACTTGCCGACGTGCGTCTGGAAACGCCCGTTGCGTGGCCAAACAAGGTGATTGCCTTTCCGGCGAACTATCACGCCCACGTCGAGGAAATGAAGTCCGGCACCGGCCTGATCTCGCCGTTCAAGGCGGACGGTCAAGGCTTCTTTCTCAAGGCCAATTCGAGTCTCAGTGGTCCGAACGATCCGATCCGCCTGCCCGACATTCCGGGCCGTCAGATTCATCACGAATGCGAGCTGGCCGTAATCATCGGTAAAGGCGGACGGCAGATCAGCCGCGAAAACGCGCTCGACCATGTGTTCGGCTATGCATGTCTGATCGATGTGGTGGTGCGCGGCAAGGAAGAGCGCGTGATGCGCAAGTCCTACGACACGTTCTGCCCGGTCGGCCCGTGGATCGTCACACGGGATGAAGTGCCCGATCACGAGGCCATCGACCTGAATCTGTCGGTCAATGGCGAGATCAGGCAACACGCCAGCACGCGCGATCTGATCGTCGATATTCCCGAGATGATCCGCATGGCCTCGGCGGTGATGACGCTCTATCCTGGCGACATCATCGCGTCGGGCACGCCGGCCGGCGTCGGGCCGATCGTGCATGGCGACAAGGTCGTGATCGAGATCGCCAACGTCGGCTCGATGACGCTCGATGTCGTGCAGGGCGAGGAAGGCGGCCATCCGGTGTGGGACAAATCGCGCACGGCGCCGGACCCGGCCGCCGTCACGGCATCGTGACGCGCGCGGATTTCGGCACCGCGCAAGCGCCCGTCAGCGAAGTACGTATCGACGCTGGCGACGGCGTCGTGCTGGCGGCGAGCGTTGCG
This sequence comes from Caballeronia sp. TF1N1, assembly GCF_022878925.1. Classification (NCBI taxonomy): domain Bacteria; kingdom Pseudomonadati; phylum Pseudomonadota; class Betaproteobacteria; order Burkholderiales; family Burkholderiaceae; genus Caballeronia; species Caballeronia sp. TF1N1. The sequence continues at coordinate 167,539 of NZ_CP084630.1, read as the reverse complement.
GGCGAGCGCGGCCGGCCCGGCGTTATCCTGCTGCACGGCGCAGGGCAGACGCGCCATTCGTGGCGCGGCAGCGTCGCCACGCTCGGCGCGCTCGGCTATCACGCCCTCGCCTACGACGCACGCGGTCACGGCGACAGCGACTGGTCGTCCAAGCCCGACTATTCATACGAACGCCTCGCGGACGATCTCGACGCCATCGTGCGCCATATGGACTGCGTGCCCGCGATGATCGGCGCATCGATGGGCGGCATGACGGCGCTGCACAGCATCGCCCGCACGGACGCGCCGCGCGCCCGTGCGGTGGTGCTGGTGGATATCGCACCGCGTGTCGATCCGCGTGGCCTGAAGCGCGTCCACGATTTTCTGCACGGGCATCGCGAAGGCTTCGCCACCGTCGACGAAGCTGCCGATGCGGTCGCCGCCTACAATCCGCATCGGCCGCGCCCAAAGAGTCCGCGCGGGCTGATGAAAAACCTGCGTCTGCGTGACGACGGCCGTCTGCACTGGCACTGGGACCCGAGCTTTTTCCGCGAACGTGGCGACGGCGCACGCGAGCGTCATGCCGCGCGGCTGCTCGCTATGTGCAAGGGCGTATCGATTCCGGCGATGCTGGTCGTCGGCGAGGAAAGCGATGTGGTGAGTCAGGAAGGTATCGACGAATTGCGTGCTGCTCTGCCTCAACTGGAGCTCGGGCGCGTGACGGGCGCGGGGCACATGATCGCAGGTGATCGCAACGAAGCCTTCAACGGCGCGATTCTGCCGTTTCTGGAGCGTCATCCGGCAGCTTGAGGGTTGACCTTCGATAGGCAATCGGGCCGCATTGCGCGGCCCGATTTTTTTACGCTGCGTTCCGCGCTTCCTGTGCGCTGGCAGCCTGTTGCGCATACACGCCGCGCACCGTATCGATCAACGTGCCCGCGTCTTCCGGCAGCGCATCGCCGCGCCACGCCACGGTGCCGTCGGGACGGACCAGCACGAAGTCGCGCTCGTACAAGGCGCGCGCCTGCGCATGATCGATCCGCGCGACCTCGAACGGCACGCCGGCGGCGCGCGCGGCATCCGTTATCGCATCGACGCCTACGCGGTTGTCGCCGAAGCACATCAGCACGAACGACTTACCGAACAGATCGAGCGTCGAGCGGCCTTCTTCGAGCCATACATGCGGCGCGCGCGATCCCGGCCGCGCGGTCTGCACATAGCTCGATACTTCGTCGGCGGGTTGCGGCGTGCCGTCCGGGACCACGATCGGCGAGCCTTCGTACATATAACCCAGATGGATGCCGATGGAAAACCATTCGCGCTTCATCAGTTCGGTGTACGCATTACCGAATTCGATGCGCGCCGCATCGGCTTCCGGCCCTTCGTCGAAAATCGCTGCGGAGGGCGACACGACACGCGGCGACAACATGCGCTTCAGATTGCCGGTTGCTTCGGCCACGTTGCGGATTGCCACGGGACGCATCTCCGACTCGTAGGTATCGAGCAAATGTTCGCCGCCCCATCCCTGCAACATCGCCGCGAGTTTCCACGACAGATTCACCGCGTCCTGAATGCCCGTGTTCATGCCGAAACCACCCGTCGGCGAGGTCAGATGCGCCGCATCGCCGGCGATAAAAACGCGCTTCGTGCCGTACGTATCCGCGACCAGTTGACGCCGCACCCACGGCAGCATCGACAGAATCTCGAAGTCGAATTCGCGGCCCACGGCGCGCACGATCGCGCGGCGCATATGTTCCTCGTCGTGCGTCTGACGCGTATCGTCGCCGACCAGCGAGAAGCGCCACTGATCGCGGCCATTGATGGCCACCAACGTCGCCCACGTGCCTTCCGGACCGATAAAGATATACCGATACGCGCGCTTCTTGTCATGCAGCGCTTCGAGATCCTTGGTGCGAAACACGACATTGGTCGTATAGGTAAGTGTCGCCTCGCCGGTCATCTGAATGCCCAGCGCCTGACGCACGACACTCGCGCCACCGTCCGAACCGACGAGGTATTGCGCATCGACCGTGCGTTCCTCGCCGGTACGGACATCGCGCAGACGCACGTTCACGCCGTCTTCCGTTTCGACGAACCCGGCCAGCTCCGTGTGATATTCGATGGTCGCCAGCGACGAACGCTCGGCAAAGCGGCGCAATACCGGATCGAAGAAATTCTGTGGGCAGCGCTCGCGTTTCTGCGGGCTCTGCGGCGGGCACTTTTCGTCCTTCGGCGCGGGAAAAACTTCGCGGCCGAACTCGTAGCCGGTCAGCGTCGTGACCCACGCGCAATCCTGCGGATATTCGCGGTTGTAGCCCGCTTCGTGCACCCACGGCACGATGCCCCAGCGGCGGCAATATTCCATTGTCCGCACGCCGATCATGTCCATCTTCGGCTGGACCACCTGACCATCGCTGCGCTCGATCAGCATGCACGGCACGCCGCGAAAGCCCAGGTCGCCGGCGAGCGCGAGTCCGATCGGACCCGCTCCTACGATCAATACCGGTGTTTGCATCTTCATTCTCCCCTCTATGTCCTCATTGGTTCAGATTTGCGCATCTGCGGGTTCTTCGCGATACAAGCCGAGCGCGCGCAGCGCAGGAAAGTCGTTGACCTGGAAGAGCATCGCCGTGGTGTCGCTGCTGCGGTTGATGTGTTCGTGCACGGCCCACGGCGGAAGCGACATGAAATCGCCCGCGCCCCAGTCGAAATGCGTGCCATCGACGATGGTGGTGCCCGTGCCGCGCATCACGTAATACACCACGCTGCCCGTATGCCGATGCGCCTTGGTATGCACGCCCGGCCGCAGAGACTGCAGCACCGTGCCGATGGTCGGCAATGCCGGCCCGCCCGTCAGCGGATTGAGATATTCGAGCGCGGTGTCGTCGTACGGATCGGGTGGCAAAGCGCTGGCGAGATGCAAGGCTTCCTGTGCGCGCTCGGCCGAATACACGAGCAGCGGATTGAGCGCGGGCGTCGCGCGGTCGGCAAGCGGCTTCATAATGCCGCTGCCGTACTTGCGATACGACGCATCCGGCAGCGTGGCCACCGGCTGACGCGGCGCTTCCGAGCCTTCGAAGAAGGTCGCGTGCATGGAGCGAACCAGCGAGATATCGAGCACGTCGAGCCAGATCATCGGTTCGTCGCCCTTGTGCTCGTGGTCGTGCCATGTCCATGCAGGTGTTAGCACGAGATCGCCTTCTTTCATCTCGTAGCGTTCGCCATCGACGATGGTGTCCGCGCCGCGCCCTTTCATGATGAAGCGCAACGCACTCGCCGCATGACGATGCGCGGTGGCGATCTCACCCGGCAGGATCACCTGAATCGAGGCCCAGAACGTGGGCGTGGTGCCGAACGGCAGCCCGCGATTGGCGAGCCGCAGCGTGCGCCGCTGACCGCCCGCTTCGAGCTTGAGGTTTGCGCCGATCTTGTCGAGCAGGCGTTCGAGATCGCTCGCTTTCCAGTGCGCGGCCTGCATCGCCGACTGCGGCGTGCGCGTGAACAGCGGTGCATCGGTCGGCTGCGCGATGCGGCAGTTGTGCTGCGCGAGTTCATCGGCGAGCGCCGCGCGTTGCGCCGTATCGGTCATGACGGCTTCGGTCATGGCGGTCCTCCGCTTGAGTTGAATCTAGAGACGGTTGACGAAATCGGGCACGAGCGCGAACAGATCGCCGACCAGACCGTAATCGGCGACGCTGAAGATCGGCGCTTCCGGGTCCTTGTTGATCGCAACGATGACTTTCGAGTCCTTCATGCCCGCGAGATGCTGAATTGCGCCGGAGATGCCGACCGCGATATAAAGCTGCGGCGCGACGATCTTGCCGGTCTGCCCGACCTGATAGTCGTTCGGTACATAGCCCGCATCGACCGCCGCGCGCGATGCGCCGAGCGCGGCATTGAGCTTGTCGGCGAGTGGTTCGAGCGTGCGCGTGTAGTTTTCGCTGCTGCCCAGACCGCGCCCGCCGGACACGATGATCTGTGCGCTCGTGAGTTCCGGGCGATCGAGCTTCGTCACTTCACGGCTGATGAATTGCGACAGACCCGAGTCGGGCGCGGCTTCGATCGTTTCTATGCGAGCGTTGCCGCCTTCGTTTGCAGCGGGATCGAAACCCGTCGCGCGCACGGTGATGACCTTGACCGGATCGTTCGATTGAACCGTGGCGATGGCATTGCCCGCGTAGATCGGGCGCTCGAATGTGTCCGCGCTGACTACGGCCGTGATATCGCTGATTTGCGCGACGTCGAGCAGCGCGGCAATACGCGGCGCGATGTTCTTGCCGTATGCCTTCGCGGGCAGGCAAATATGCGAATAATCCTTCGCCATACTGATTACTGTTGCGGCGACGTTTTCGGCAAGACCGTCGGCTAGTTGCGGTGCATCGGCAAGCAGTACGGTCGATACACCGGCGATTTTCGCCGCCTGATCGGCCGCGCCTTGCGCATTCGCACCCGCGATCAGCACATGAATCTCGCCGCCGATCTTCGCGGCGGCTGCAACCGTATTCAGGGTGCCCGCCTTGATCGATGTCCGATCGTGTTCCGCGATGATGAGTGTCGTCATGAGAGCACCTTCGCTTCGGTCCTGAGTTTGTCGAGCAGCGTCGTCACATCCGGCACGGTGATTCCCGCGCCACGCTTCGGCGGTTCAGCGACCTTCAGCGTCTTCAATCGCGGCGCGATATCGACACCGAGATCGGCCGGCTTGATGATCGTCAACGGCTTCTTCTTTGCTTTCATGATGCTCGGCAGCGTCACATAACGCGGCTCGTTCAGACGCAGATCGGTGGTCACCACAGCGGGCAATCTCAGCGCAATCGTTTCGGTCCCGCCATCGACTTCACGCGATACCGTGGCCTTTCCTTGCTCGATCACGACACTCGATGCAAACGTCGCTTGCGGCCAGCCTGCGAGCGCGGCCAGCATTTGACCGGTCTGATTCGAATCGTCGTCGATCGCCTGTTTGCCGACGATCACGAGCTCGGGCTTCTCCTGATCCGCCAGCGCCTTCAGAAGCTTGGCGACCGCGAGCGGTTCCGGCGGTTCGTCCGACTCCACCAGAATGGCGCGATCCGCACCGATAGCCAGCGCCGTTCGTAAGGTTTCCTGACATTGCGCCACACCGCACGACACCGCGATCACCTCGGTCACGACGCCCGCTTCCTTCAGGCGCACCGCTTCTTCCACGGCGATCTCGTCGAACGGGTTCATCGACATTTTCGCGTTGGCGATATCGAGTCCCGAGCCATCGCGCTTCACGCGCGGCGTCACGTTGTAGTCGAGCACGCGCTTGACCGCCACCATCACTTTCATGTTTTCCGTTTCTCCGCTTCAGAAGGCGCTTTCCGTTCTCAGGCCGCTAGCAGCCGCCGCGCCACGATCAGCCGATGAATCTCGTTGGTGCCTTCGATAATCTGGTTGAGCTTGGCGTCGCGCATCATGCGTTCGACCGGAAACTCCTTCGAATAGCCGTAGCTGCCGAGCACCTGCACGGCTTCGGTGGTGACCTCCATCGCAATGTCCGTGACGAAGCACTTGGTGATCGACGACAGCATGTTCAGGCGCGAGTGGTCGCCGGAATCGATCTCGTCGGCGCAGTTGTAGAGCAGATTGCGCGCGGCTTCGACCTTGATCGCCATGTCGGCGAGCTTGAACTGCATGCCCTGGAATTCCGCGATCGGACGGCCGAACTGGCGACGATCCTTGGCATACGCGACCGCCACATCGAGCGCGCCCTGCGCCAGTCCGAGCGAGGTCGCGGCGATGGTCGGACGGTTCAGATCGAGCACCTTCATGCAGGCCTTGAAGCCCTCACCTTCCGCGCCCAGACGGCAATCGGCGGGCACGCGCATGTCGTCGAAGAAGAGCTCGTGATTGGGCGCGCCGTGGCGACCCATCTTGTGCTCCTGGCGGCCGAGCCGGAAACCGGGCGTGGTGGTATCGACGAGAAAGGCGCTGATGCCGTCCGAGCCGCCTGCTTCCGAGGTGCGCGCGAACACCAGCACATAGTGCGCGTGACCGCCCCAGGTGATCCAGTTTTTCTGGCCGTTGATCACATAGCTGTCGCCATCTCGAACGGCGCGCGTGCGAATGGACGACACATCCGATCCGGATTGCGGCTCCGTCACGGCAATCGCGCTGACCAGGCGACCTTCAGCCGCAAGCGGCAGCAAGCGGCTCTTTTGCTCCTCGGTGCCGAAGTGCAGCAGCGGCAGCACGAAGGAAATCGAGTTATTGCCGCAGAGCGTGGCCGCAGCGAGCGAGACCTTCGCAATCTCTTCCTTCACGATACACACGGTCTTCAGATTGCCGCCCGGACCGCCGTATTCCTCGGGCAGCCACAATTGCAGCAGACCCATATCGCCGAATACCGGCACCAGTTCCTGCGGAAAGCGGTCCTCTGCTTCCATGCTGGCGACGAGCGGAACGACATGCTTTTGCACCATGCGGCGAACCGAATCGCGAATGGCGACGAGATCTTCATCGAGACGCATATGAACTCCTGAATTCAATAGCCGGGAAACGAGAGGCCACCGTTGATGCTCAACGTCGATCCCGAGACTTGATCCGATTCGCGGCTCGCCAGATAGAGGATGTATTCGGCGAGGTCTTCTGCGCGGTTGAGCTTGAACTTCACGCGCTGCTCGGCCTTCGTAAAGGCCTTGACGATGACTTCCTGCGAACCCGCTTCCTTCGCCGCCAGAAAGCGATCGTGCGCGGGCGTGCCGGTGGTGAGCGTCGTCGCTACCGAATTGATACGGATACCGAAATGTGCAAGCTCCGCGCCGAGCGCGCGCGTCAGAAACATGATCGATGCCCCCGCCGCGCCGATCATCGATTCGCTGGGCGTGGGAATGCGCGCCGCGTCCGTGGTGATGAGCACGATCTTGCCGTAGCCCTGTTCGCGCATAAAGCGCGTGGCCGCGTGCACGGCATTCAGGCGCGGCATCAGCCGGCTGTTCAGACAAGCGACGCCTTCTTCCGGCGACATATCGACGAACAGCTTCGGTTTCGGGTCGCGCGGACCGCCGCTCGCCACCACGATATCCACCTTGCCGAAGCGCTCCACCGCATGCGCGACGGCACGCTCGATCCCTTCGTAACTCAGCAAATCGCTGTTGACGAACACGCGTTCGCCCGCATGTTCCTTGCATTCGTCGATCAGGGCGCGCGCGGCGTCTTCGTCGCGTCCCTGAATCACGACATTCGCGCCGCTTTGCGCGAGCTTCACGACCGAAGCCCGCCCGATACCCTTGGTGCCGCCGAGCACGACCGCCGCCGCGCCGGTGAGATCAGTAATCATGTTCTGCCCTTTTTACTTGCTCAGTTGCTTCTTCGATGGCCCTTGATGCCAGCATCATTCTTCAGTCTTGCCCTGCCCTTCGTAGCGCGATTCGCGCGAATGGGCCGCGCCCGTCACGCCCTTGCTGCGGCGCTCTTTCATGAAGTTGTTTTCATCGGACTCGTAGCGGATATTGGTGCCGAGCGCGTGCATCACATAGCCGTGCACGAACTGCGAGGTCATGCCGAGCGAGTCGAGCGACAAGTGCGTCGCCGCTTTGCCGATAGCGATGGCATCGCGCGGCAGGCGCACGATGCGCTCTGCCCAGTCCTCGCCAGCCGCAGCCAGTTCACTTGCAGGCACCGCCTTGTTCACGAGGCCGATGCGCGCCGCTTCGGTGCCGCTCATGGTTTCGCCAAGCAGAAGAATTTCGCGGGCCTTTTTCGGCCCGAGTGCGAGGATATTGATGCTCGTCATATAGGACGCGCCCGCGAGCCCCATCTTCTGTTCGGGATGGCCGATCTTCGCGTCGTCCGCTGCAATCGCCAGATCGCTCGCCTCGACGATATAAAGTCCCGCGCCGACGCAATAGCCTTGCACCAGCGAGAGCGTCGGCTTGGTGCAGTAGAGCAACTGACGGAATTGCTCGACGTGGCGCTTGTCGAAGGACAGACGAACGCGCTGGCTCGGGCGGCGCGCGCCCGGTTCCTTCGAGAAGCCATATTCCGCGCCACCGACCTGTGCGAGATCGTGCCCCGTGGAAAAGTCGCGCCCTTCGCTGCGGAAGATGATGGCGCGCACATCGTCGTCGGCTTCGGCGCGTTCGATGTGCTCCATCATCCGGTCGAACATTTCATAGGTCAGCGCATTGCGTTTCTCGTCCCGGCAAAACGTGATGTAGGCACGGCCGTCGTGCGCTTCGTAGGTCACGAGGTCTCGCAGGTCATCGCTCATCTTTATCTCCACAATATCATTGGTTGAACCTTTGAATAATAGTTGCGCAGATGCGCGTGGATGTCAAGCGTCCGCATCCAAATCGGATGCGTGTGGCTGTGGGTTCTCACGCACGAAGGCCAGCACGAGCGCGCCGGCGAGCGGCCCGGCGGCGATGACGGCGAGAGTGGTATCGACGGAGCGGCCGTGCGCGAACACATAGCCCGCGACGATGGGCGAGACGAAGCTGCCCACTGACCACACGGTATTGACGAGTCCCGCCGCCGCGCCCGCGAGACGTGCGCCGGATGCGCGTGTATAGAGTCCGATGAGCAAAGGCGTGTAGCCATAGGCGGCCGCGCCGAGCAGGGGCGCGATCACGTAGTAGCCCGTCATCGAAGTGCATTTGCCGAAGGCGATCAGCAGCACGACGAAGCACAAGAGCGCTGCAATGGCGATGAATCTGGCCTGCGCGTGCCATCGGTCGTAGAGCCAGCCGAAGCACGGCTTGGACACGAATGCGCCGACGCCGAAGCCCATCAGCACCGAGCCCGCGCCGATCTGCGAGACGCCGTGCGCCACCGTCAGCAAGGTATTCGCCCACGCGACAAAGCCGAGCGTGCCGTACAGCGCGCCCGCTCCCGCGAGCGCGACGAGCATGAGCGCGCGGTTTCGGAGCAGCGCAATCAGTTCACCCGATGTGACCCGTTCCCTCGCGCGTCGCCGTGGCGCGTTTCTCACCATCAGCACGCACAGCACGGTGAACGCGAACGTCGCGATACCGAGCCATCGATACGCCAACTGCCATCCCCACGATGCGGCGATGCGCGGCACCGTCGCGTTGGCGAGCACCACGGACACGGATGTGCCGGTCGCCCAGATGCCGAACGCGCGCCCTTTATCCTTGACGAACCACACGGTCAGCACTTTGATGGTCGCGCCGTACTCTGCGCCTGCGGCGAATCCCATTGCCGCGTGCAAGGCGACGGCCGTCGTGAAGCTCTGCGCATAGCCGAAGCAGAAGGTGAGCGCGGCGAGCGGGAACATCGACAGCGCGAGCGTCGCGCGGCTGCCGAACTTATCCGCCAGCACGCCGCCCAACGGGCACGACACCGTGTATCCCACATAGAAAGCCGTGGTCAGCGAGCCGAGCAGCGCTAACGGAAAGCCCAGTTCGCGTCCGACCGATGCGGCCACGCTCGCCCACGCGAAGCGGTCCACGCAACTCACGGTGAAGGCCGACCAGATCACCAGCAGAATGATCCAGCGATAACCCGGCGCCGCCACATCGTCATCGGTTTCGGCTGCGGCGGTTTCGTCAACTGTCAGGCGATTGGATTTCATTGCTTTAGTTTAAATACGCATATTTCAATGGTTCATCCATTGTTTATTTTAAGCAATTGGCGTATACCTGCGAAAGCGGAAACCGACTTCCCAATTGGCCATTCGGCCTGGCTTGTCGATTCCCGGACGAGCGGTTAGCATCTGTCTATCCCTTGAATGGATTAATCATTGAAAGCCACTGCCATGAACCGCACGCTGCGCCGCGCCGCCTCTCCCACCGCTGCTCCAGCGGCCGAATCGGGCGCTGCGTCTGCACGGCCCACCCCTGCTTACTCGCCGGTGCAGACGCGCCGGGCCTTCGAAGCGGTCGCCGATCAGATTCGCAGCCAGCTTGCGAGCGGCGCGCTTCAGCCTGGCGACCGGCTGCCGTCGGAACGTGATCTGGCGGAGTCGTTCGATCTGTCGCGCAACACGGTGCGCGAAGCGCTGCGCTCGCTGGAAATCGCCGGCGTGCTCGAATTCCGCAAGGGCGCAACCGGCGGCGCATTCGTGCGCGAAGGCCAGGGCGACGCGGTCATCGCAGGCTTTTCCGACTTGTTCCGGCTCGGCGCGATCAAACCTGCCGATCTCACCGAAGCGCGTCTGATCGTCAGCGTCGCGGCGGCGCGCTTCGCCTGTCTGCGCGCCAATGACGAAGACCTCGAAGCGATGAAGGAAAACGTGCGCGAAAGCGAAGCCGCCGTCGCTCAGGGCGATGTCCGCGAGCGTGTGCGCATCAATCTGGAATTTCATCGGCTGTTGGCACGGGCGGCGCGCAATCCGGTGATCGTGATCCTCACGGACGCGCTGGTCGAAATCCACGAACAGTTGCTCGAAGTGCTCGCGCCGCTGCCCGACAGCGCCGTGATGCCGTCACGCAAGCGCCTGCTCAAACATCTGATTGCGCGCGACGAAGAGAAAGCCGTCGCCGAGATGGAAACGCATCTGAAGGCGCTGCAGAAGCACTATCTTTCGCAGACGCTGGATACGAAACGCGCCGGTTGAACCGGCGCTTTCGTGTTTATTCCGCCGCGCGGTCGCCGGCAATCGCCTCGGCCGCGCGCATACCGAACACGGCGGCCTTGATCAGGCCGCCTACATAACCCGAGTTCGTACCGCCTTCGATTCCACCTGTCGTCGCGCCCGCCGCGTAGAGTCCGCGCACGGGGCGATCGTGTGAGTCGAGCGCGCGTGCGTCGGCGTCGATCACGATTCCGCCCATCGTGTAGGTCAGGCCCGCGCACAGCGGAATCGCGAGATAGCGCGGTCCGCGAATCGGCGCGGCGCCGCCTGCGAGCATCGCGGGCTTCACGGTACGCGGCGGCTGCAATGATCCGAGCGCGCCCCTTTCCAGCGCGGCGTTATACGTATCGATACTGCGCGCAAGGGCTTGCGCATTCATGCCGGTTTCGGCCGCCAGCGCATCGAGACCCCTCGCACGATGCAGCGTCGCGCCGAGCGATTCGAGCGCCGGATTCGGCGCGAGTAAAAACGCACGGCCTGCGGTTTCCCACAGGTTTTCATCGAGCACGACGAAGGACGACAGCGGTTCGTCCAGTGCCGCAATAGCGTTGGCGAGCGCAACCCCGCCCAGCCCTTCGTCCGTGAAACGACGCCCGTTCGCATCGACGACGATTGCGCAAGAGGCGACGATATCCAGCACCGGATACGGCCAGAGCGATTCGTCATACAAAGCATTTTTATGCTGCACATGCCCATAAAACCGGTCCATGCCGATCAGCGCCGCGCCCGCCTCTTGCGCCATGCGGATGCCATCGCCGAGACCCGTGCCCGCGCCGCGCCTGCACAGATGTTCCGGACGCGGCGAAATATGCTCTCGAACCATCTGCGCATTGCCGGCGAAACCGCCATCGGCGAGCAATACGCTGGATGCACGCACCACGAAGCGGCGACCATCCTTCATCTGTGCGTCGACGCCCGCGCATCGGCCATCGGACAACATCAGTTCGCGCGCCCGCGCACCGCGCACGATGCGCCCGCCGGCCGCGACAAACGCGTCCTCCAGCGCCTGCAACAGCCGGTCGCAGCCCTTGCCGCGCCAGTGATTTTGAAAGCCCGTCTCGCGCAGGCTGAACGGCATCAGCATATTGCCCATGAAGGGGTACTCGCCACCGCGTCCGAATTCGCCGCCGTGCGCGGCCAGCCAGCGCACCGTGCGCGCGCCGTCGTGGGCGAGTGCGAGGGCCAGTGAAGGATCGCGCAGACCCGCGCTTGCTTCGGTGATGGCCTGCGCGAGCACATGCGGTGCATCGTCGAGATCGCGGAAGGCGAGGTGGAATACGCCGCCCGCATAGCGCGAATTGGCCGCGTAATGCGCGTCCTCGCCCGCTTCGAGCAAGACGGCGGACAGGCCGAGTTCGGCGAGACGCACGGCCGCCGACAGACCGGCCAGCCCACCGCCGACGATCGCCGCATCCGCGCTGATCGCATCCTGAGTCATCGATAAATCTCCGGTGTCGATAAGCGGCATCAGCCGAGATAAGCCTGAGCGATCGCTTCGTGCTGCCGCAGCGTTTCGCCCGTGCCGTGCGCCGCCACGTTGCCGACCGACAGCACGTAGCCGTAGTCCGACAGCGCGAGCGCTTCGTCGGCATGTTGCTCGACCAGCAGAATGGTGAGTCCCGCCCGACGCAGCGTGTGCAGCACGTCGAACATGCGTTCGACCACCAGCGGCGCGAGACCGAGCGACGGCTCGTCGAGCAGGAGCAGCTTCGGATCGGCCATCAGCGCGCGGCCGATTGCGACCATCGACTGTTCGCCGCCGGAGAGCGTGATCGCGCGTTGATTCGCGCGTTCCTTGAGCTTGGGAAAGAGCTCGTACACGTAGTCCAGACGCTGGCGAAACAGCGCGGGATCGCGCCGTCTCAATAGCCGGTGAAACCCGAGCCGAAGATTCTCATGCACGGTAAGCGCGGCGAACACCTGCCGTCCTTCCGGCACTTGCACGATGCCCAGTCCCACCACTTCCGGCGCGGACAAGCGTGTGATGTCCTCGCCATCGAAGGTGATGCTGCCGCTGGTGACATCCACCAAACGCGAAATGGCGTTGATGAGTGTCGACTTGCCCGCGCCGTTCGCGCCCACCGCCGCGACGATACTGCCCGCCGCGATATCGAGCGAAATGCCGTGCAAGGCTTCGGTGCCTTTATAGCCCGCGCGGAGACTCTTAATGTTGAGCATTCGCCTTCCTCACGCCGAGATATGCTTCGATTACCTTAGGATTGGACTGCACCGTGGCGGCATCGCCTTCCGCGATCTTCGCGCCGTGATCCAGCACGACAATGCGATGGCACAGGTTCATGATGAAACCGATATCGTGTTCGACGATAAGAATGGTCAGGCCGTCGTCGTTGAGCTGGCGCAGCATACGGCCGAGCGCGGCGGTTTCGTCGTCGTTCAGACCGGCAGCGGGTTCGTCGAGCAGAAGGATGCCGGGTTCACTGGCGAGCGCGCGGGCAATCTCGATCAGGCGTTGCTGGCCGTGCGGCAGATGCGAAACCAGATCGTGTGCGCGCTGCGCGAGTCCCACGAATTGCAGCAGTTCCATCGCACGGGCGGCGCAGCGGCGTTCATCGGCGGCGACGCGGCGGCGGCGCACGAGCGAGGCGACAAAGCCATCCACGAGCATCGGATGAAAGCCGAGCATCACGTTTTCCAGAACCGTCAGTCCTCCGAACAGACGCACGATCTGGAACGTGCGCGCCATGCCCATTGCGCTGCGTCTATGCAGCGGCGTGCCGGTGATGCGCGCGCCTTTGTAGAACACATCGCCCGATGTCAGGCCGTCGACCCCGGTGATGAGATTGAACGTGGTCGATTTGCCCGCGCCGTTCGGCCCGATCAGTCCGACGGCTTCGCCCTGGCATACATCGAAGGACACGGTATCGACGGCGCACAGGCCGCCGAAGCGCTTGACGCCGCCTTGCATCGACAGCAGCACGGGCGCGTTCACCGGCGTGCGCGGTTGAGTCAGCGTTCTCATCGCCCGGCTCCTTTTCTGGCGACTTCTCCGCCGATGGGTTCGACCACCGCACGCGTACGCGGGCCGCGCAAGCGTGCGACGAGCCCGGCGATCAGCCCGGACAATCCGTTCGGCACGAAGATCAGGAACAGCAGCAGGCACGCGCCGTAGACCAGCGTTTGCAGGTCGCCGAAGCGGGCGAGAAACTGCGGCGCGATCACCACGACGATGGCCCCGAGGATCGGTCCGTAGCGCGTGGCGAGGCCGCCGACCACGGCGATGGTCAGCATCGAGACGAGCACGGGGAATTCACCCATGCCGGGACTGACCTGACGATTGACGATGGCGAACCCGACGCCGGCCACGCCCGCCAGCGCGGCGCTGAACACGAAGGCGCGCAGCTTCTGCACGGCGACGTTCACGCCGAGCGCGGCGGCGGCACGGTCGTCGTCGCGAATGGCTTGCAGCGAACGGCCCAGATGCCCGGACACGATGGTGTTCTGCAACACCAGCGCGACCGTGGTGGCGACGACGATCAGGTAGTAGAGCGTGACGCGGTCCAGCGGTGTATCGCCGATCATGATCGACGGAATCAGCAGGCCGGCCGAACCGCCCGTCACGTCGATCCACCGATTGGCCACGCCCGAGATCACCAGGCCGAAGCAGAGCGTAGCCATCGCCAGATAATGCGTGCGCAGCCGGAGCAGCGGAATGCCGATCAGCAATGCCGCGAGCGCGCACACGACGAGGCTCGCCGGGAACGCCGCCAGCGCGGAAAAGCCTGCTTTCGATTGCAGCAGCGCATAGACGTAAGCGGCGATGGCAAAGAAGCCCTGATGCCCCATCGATACCTGTCCGCAATAGCCGTACAGCACGTTGAAGCCCATGCCGAGGATCGCATAGATGCAGATGAGCGAGACCACGCGCAACTGAAATCCCGTGCTCATGACAAGCGGCGCGGCGAGCGCAACGGCGAGAAAAATCGCGAACGGCAAGTAGGGCGGCGCGACGCGGTGCGCCGAAGAAGAGGAGCTTTTCATCGGCGGGAGGCCTCGAAGTCGCCCAGCAGTCCGAACGGACGCACCAGCAGGACGAGCAGGATTAACAGAAAAATAATTGGTTCGGCATACAGACTACTTCCGTATCCCGCGACGAACGCCTCCAGCACGCCGATGGCAAGCCCGCCCGCCGCCGATGCGAACGGACTGCCCAGGCCGCCGAGAATCGCCGCCATGAAGCCCTTCACGGTCAGTTCGACGCCCATCGACACCTGTCCGCCGAGCAAAGGGCCGACCAGCACGCCCGCAAGGCCGCTGACCGCCGCGCTGAACATAAAGCCGAAGCGCACCACGCGCGAGGCGCGAATGCCCATCAGTTGCGCCACGCGCGGTTGCGCACCCGTCGCACGGATACACAGCCCGAAGCTGGTGCGATACAGCAGGAACCACGTCACCGTGAGCAGCACGACGAAGGCAACCATGATCGCGAGCTGCTGAAGGTTGGTCGTGAGCGGCCCGAGCGTGATCGGAGCGAGCGAAAAGATCGCGGGCACATACAACTGATTCGCACCCCATATCAACAACGCACCGCCGCTTGCGATGATCGCGCCCGCGAGCGTGCCGATCATGATGGTGAGCGGCGGCGCACCGCGCTTCATCAGCGGGCGATAGATGCCGAACTCCAGCGCGAGCGCCGCCACCAGCACCACGGCGATCACCGCCGCGATCGCGAACGGCGCGGGCAGGCTGCACGTCACCATGAAGAGAATCGCCGACATCGCGCCCGCCATCACGAAATCGCCCTGCGCGAAATTGATGATGCGGTTGGTGCCGTAGATCAGCGAAAGCGACAGGCCGATCAGCCCGTACACGCTGCCGTTGGTGAGACCGGCGAGCAGGAATACCGCCATTTTGTCCATTGGAAAGGCCTTATGTCAGACCGCGTCAGAGCGGCTTGAACTTCGAAAGATCGGGTTTGACGAGCTTCGCGCCATCGCCCGCCACTTCGACGAACACGTACCACTTTTCGTCGGGCGAACCGTGATGCTGTTGCGGACCGAAGCGATATGTCGCGCCCTGCTCGCCCTGCAGTCCCTTGTACTGCGTAAGCTTTTCGACGCCGTCGCGCAGGGCCTTGCGGGCTGCGTCGAGATCGCCTGCATCGAGCGCCTTTTGCACCGGCGGCGTGGCGATCACCTGAAGCGCAGCCTTCGCCGCGTCATAGCCGATCACCGGGTAGAGCGTCGGCTGATGCGGACCGTAGCGACCGTTGAAATCGGCGAAGAATTTCTGCACATCGGGGCGGGCGGGATCGACGGTATCGGGGATCAGCGCGCCGTCGCTGGCCTGGCCCGCGAGGCGGCGCAAGGTGTCGAGCAAGGCACTGCGCGACACGATCACCGGCGCGCTCATATTGAGCTGACGCGCGGTGCGCAGCACGCGTGCGCCATCGGCGGCGTAGGGGAACACCAGCAGCACGTCGGGCTTTGCTTCGCGGAGGTTGGTGAGTTGCGGCGACAGGTCGGTCGCGTTCACGTCGTAAGTCTGCTGCGCGACGACCGTGATGCCTTTCTTCTTGAGCGCGGCGGTGGTGGCACGTGCGCCGTCGGTTCCGAACGGCAGCGAATTGTTGATGATGGCCGGGCGCTTGAAACCCTGCTTGGCGAGCAGATCCGCAATCGCCGCAGCGTCCTGGCGATTCGCCGGTCCGAAGCGGAAGTGATACGGCGCGGGCGGATCGGTGAGCGAGTCGGTGCCGGCCGAGAGCATGAAGTAGGGAATCTTGTTTTCGGTAGCGACCGGAATCATCGCGGCGGCCGGGGCGGACGGATTCCCGCCGATGATGATCAGCGCGTGATCGTCTTCCGCACAGCGCGATGCAAACGTCGCGGTGAGCTGCGGATCGGTCTTGCCATCGTAGGCGACCAGTTTGATCTTGCGGCCCGCCACGCCGCCCGCCGCATTGGCTTCGTCGATCGCCATCTGCACGGCCTGATAGCCCTGCGTGCCGGTGTCGGCCGCCGCGCCGCTGCGGTCATCGACCGAGCAGATCACGATGGGGTCCGCCGCATGCGCCGACACCGAGCAGGCGAACGCCGCCGCAGCGAATGCGCTCCACATCATCTCTTTCCACCTGAATGCAGATTTCGGACCGGTTGCAACTTTTTCGCGATTCATTGTTTGTCTCCTCAACTTTTGAAAGCGGAATCAGGATTGTTTTTAACCTTTGACAATCGTTACTTTTATCATTGGATGAACCATTGCATTTATCATAGAAGCGTGCATTTTCCGCTGTCAAGAATGGGGCGCTCGGGGTTTAACCTCGGTAGCCGTGTGCCGGACTTGTGCGCGAATCTTTCCAACAATCGAACAGGAGACACTTATGCAAACCAACGGATGCTGCGACACCATGCTCGGCGTACGACTCGCGAGACCCGGTGAAGTCGGGCTCGCCGAATTACCGCGCCCGACGCCCGGTGCAGGCGAAGTGCTGCTGCGCGTGCTCGCGGCAGGCCTGTGTCAGACCGACCTGCATATCCGCAGCGCCGCCGACTCGCGCACGCCCGACGGCACCACGCTCGGACACGAGATCGCCGGCGTGATCGAGCAATGCGGCAACGGCGTCACGCGCTGGCATCCGGGCGAGCGCGTGGTCGTACATCCGTGCTGGTCGTGCGGTACGTGCGCCGCGTGTCTCGCGGGACGGCAGAACGCCTGCCGCAAGACTTCATCGCGCGTCGCGCCGCCGCATACGCCGGGCGTCACCAGGCACGGCGGCATGGCGCATTTCGTCTGCGCGCCCGCCGGCTCGCTCATGCCCATCGGCACACTCGATCCGGCCATCGCCGCCACGCTCACCGATGCCGCGCTCACGCCCTACCACGCCATCCGCACGTGCGCCGAACATCTGCATCCCGGTTCGACCACGGTCGTCATCGGTCTCGGCGGACTGGGCAATCTCGCCGTGCAAATCCTGCGTGCGACCACGGCCACGCGCATCGTCGCCGCCGATGTATCCGATGCCGCCATCGACGCCGCCCGCGCCCATGCCGACCTCACCCTGCGCGCCGATGCCCCCGATTTCGCCGATACCATCGTCGCCATGACCGACGGCTTCGGCGCGGACGTCGTGCTCGACTTCGTGGGCAACGACATCACCTTGCGCCACGCCGCAGCCATCGTCGGCCGATACGGCACGATCCGCGTGGTCGGTCTTTCCGGCGGCACGCTGCCGTTCATCGCGCGCTCCGCCAACAATCCTTTGCCGCGCGGCGTCACGGTCATGTGCCCGTACGGCGGCACGTATTCCGACCTCGCCGCCGTGATCGCACTCGCGCAATGCGGCGCGATCCAACCGCTCGTCACACGCTTCCCGCTCGCCGATGCCATGCAGGCTTTCGACGCTCTCGAAGCCGGCAACGTGCGTGGCCGAGCCGTGCTGATTCCCGACCACGCAACATCGTCCTAAGCCGTTTGCGCGGCCGCGAATCGCGGCTGCGCGATCATCATGTCGGCGATTTTTTCAGCGGCCATCATCACCGGGAAGTTGAGATTGCCGCTCGGGATATGCGGAAAGATCGATGCATCGACCACGCGCAAACCGTCCACGCCGCGCACGCGCGCTGCAGGGTCGGTGACGGCGAGCGGATCGTCGGCCGCGCCCATGCGGCACGAACACGACGGATGCCACACGCCCACGCATGCGCCGCGCACGAAGGCACGCAGCGCGGCCTCGTCGGCGAGCAGATCGGCAAGGGTCGGACCGCCTGCAATGACCTTGCGCATCAGCACATGACGCAGCGGCGCGGGACCGTCGAGCAGCGCGGCGAGTAGATCGGTAATGAGTTTGTTGCGCGGGCTGAGCATCGCCACTTGACGGACTTTCTCGCTGTAGCTGGCGGGGAACGGATTGTCGGTGACGGCGCGTACCGAGGCCAGCGCCTGCACGGCGGCCATGCGGCGGAAGCCGTCGGTCAGACGGTCGAGATCGCGCGTATCGGCGAGCATGTTGAAATCGATCTCGGGCGCGACGCGCCAGTCGGACGATGCGAGCCGTACTTCGCCGGTATTCGAGAACGGCTTGTTCACGTACATCAGCATGGTGCCGATCCGCTCGCCCACCGCATGCCACGACGTCCTCGTCACGATCGACACGAACATGTCGCCGGCCGGAGCGCCGCCCATCTTCGATGAATAACGCCAGCCGGTCATGATGTGCCGGCGCGTGGCGGCGTTGATGCGCGCGCCCTTCCTGATGAACGATGCCAGCGCCACCGACGGATGCTCCATCAGATGTTGTCCGACGCCTTCGAGTGCATGCACCACGTCGATACCATGTGCGCGCAGATGCGCTGCCGGCCCGACACCCGAGCGCATCAGAATCGCGGGCGACTGCAACGCGCCCGCCGACAGCACCACTTCGTTCGCGCGGACTTCGGACGGCTTGCCCGGTGCCGACAGACGAATGCCGACGCAGCGCTTTCCATCGAATATGAGGTTCGATACTTCCACGCCGGTCCAGATCGTCAGATTGGGACGCGCGCGCGTGGCGTCGTCGAGATAGGCCATCGAGGCCGACACGCGCTTCTCGCCGACGTTGGAAATGGCGATCGGAAAATAACCGTCGCGGAATTCGCCGTTCTGATCCGGCAGATAGTCGTAGCCCGATTCCGCCAGTGCAGTGGCAATGGCGGTGGCATGTCCCGGCCAGACATCGCGATGGATACGGCGCACGGGAATCGGCCCCGACGCGCCGTGCAGCGGGCCGTCGAAATCCAGATCGCGTTCGACCTTGCGAAAGTACGGCAGCACGTCGTCCCAGCTCCAGCCGGTCACGCCGCGCGCCTGCCAGTCGTCGTAATCGGTCGGCGCGCCGCGATTGAAGAACTGTCCGTTGATGGACGAGCCGCCGCCGAGAATGCGCGCCTGCTCGTATTTGCGCAGCTTGCGCGCGGCCTTGGAGCCGGGTTCCGGCGCAACGGTGGTGACCCGCAACTCGGGCCACAGATAGGCGGGATTCAGATAAGCCGTGCCCGGATAGCTGTCGAGAATCGCAGCGGGCAGCTTGTCGTTCGGCAGGTCCGCGCCCGCTTCGCACAGCAGCACGCGGCGCGCCGGATCGGCGGAAAGACGGTTGGCGAGCACCGAGCCCGCCGAGCCGCCGCCGACAATGATCGTGTCGAAGGTTGTCATCGTTAGTCGAGGTTCACGGCCACGCTTTTAATCGACGTGTACAGGTCCAGCACTTCGCGCCCGCGCTCGCGTCCCCAGCCGGACTGCTTGTAGCCGCCGAACGGCAGCGCCGGTTCGTTCACCATATGCGCATTGACCGATACCGAACCCGCCTTGATGCGCCGCGCCAGCTTGTGCGCCAGCGACAGATTGCGCGTCCAGATGCCCGCGAACAGGCCGAACTCCGTCTGGTTCGCTTCAGCCGCGATGCGTTCGAGATCGTCGTCGTCGAAGGGCATGGCGCAGACCACGGGGCCGAAGATTTCCTCGCGGCGGATGGTCATGTCGGCGGAGGTATCGACGAATACGGAGGGCGCGACGAAATAGCCGTCTGAATCGAATGCGCGGGGAGCGCCGAGCCGTCGCGCGCCTTCTTCCTCGCCGAGCGCGACATAGCGTTCCACCCGCTCCTGCTGCTGACGCGAAATGACCGGGCCGATCTGGCTGGCGGGATCGAGGCCATGCCCGACCGTGATCGAATCGCCATGCGCGATCACGCCTTCGATCACGCGATCGAAGACCTTCTTGTGAACGTAGAGCCGCGAACCCGCCGAGCACACCTGACCGGCGTTGAAGAAGATCGCGTTGGCGGCGCCCGGTGCGGCGCGTTCGAGGTCGGCGTCGGGAAAGACGAACACGGGCGATTTGCCGCCCAGTTCCAGCGACACCTTCTTAAGATTGCCGAGCGACGCCTCGACAATGCGCTTGCCCGTCGCGGTGGAACCGGTGAAAGCGATCTTGTCGACATCCTCATGCGCGGCAAGCGCGGCGCCCGCCGTCGCGCCGAAACCGGTGACGATATTCACCACGCCCGCCGGAAAGCCCGCTTCCTCGATAATCTGCCCGAGCCGCAGCGCATTGAGCGGCGTCTGTTCCGCCGGTTTCAGCACGACGGTGCAGCCCACCGTGAGCGCGGGCGCGAGCTTCCAGATCGCCATCGACAGCGGAAAATTCCAAGGGATGATTTGCCCGACCACGCCGACCGCCTCGCGCGATGTGTACGCGTGCCATTCGCCGGGCACGGAGACATCGACTGTCTCGCCGTTCAGCTTGGTCGCCCAGCCGGCCATGTAGCGCACCATTTCCGCCGTGCCCGCAATGCCGCGTTTGGCGATGGCGACGGGCTTGCCGTTATCGACCGCTTCGATCTCGGCCAGCTCATCGCCGTGGGCTTCGATGAGATTGGCGAGCTTCAGCAGCAGGCGCGTGCGATCGGCGGGTCTGGTGCGCGGCCACGGACCGCTTTCGAATGCGCGGCGGGCCGCTTTCACGGCGAGATCGATATCTTCCGCGCCGCCTTCCGGCACGCGCGCGACGACCTGTCCGGTGCCGGGATCGAAGACATCGAAGGTCTTGCCGGACTGCGCTTCGACCCATTGCCCGCCGATCAACATGCGATGCGCCGCGCCGATAAAGCGCGCACTCGTCGCCCCGAGCGATGCATATCGTGAGGATGACAAAACATTAGACATGACGTTGAATCCCTTCTCTTCTTTTTAGGTGACCGGTTCGAGCAGCGTGCGCAGATCCAACGCGGCATCGGCGATATGTTCCGGCGTGACGGGCGCGCCCGCTGCAATCAGACGGCGTGCCGCGATGTGATCGGCCGGACGATTGACGGACTCCACCGCGATCAGTCGGCCATTCGCGAAACCGTAGGCGGAGAACTTCATGCCCGGACGATCGCCGCGCAGCACGATATCGTCGGCGTTCAGCATGCCGAGGCCCGCAATCTGCAGCTTCGCGCCGCCCTGATCGCTCCAGAACCACGGCACGGCGTCGAAGGTGCGCGGCGCGTCGGGGTTCTGTCCGGCAAGTCGTGCGGCGAGAAAGCGCGCCTGATCGACCGCGTTCTGCACCGACTCGATCCGGCATCGGCCGCCTGCGAATCTCGACGGATACGCAGCGCAGTCGCCGAGCGCGAAGATATGCGGATCAGTGGTGGCAAGCGATTCATCGACGACGATGCCGTTGTCGGTGGGCAAACCTGCATCGCGTGCGAGTTCCACGTTCGGCACCACGCCGATGCAGATCAGCACCAGATCCGCGACGATATGCCGGTTATCCGCCAGTTCCACGCCGCTCACGCGCCCGTCCTGCGCGTGGATGGCGCGCACGCTGGCATCGAAAATAAACCCGGTGCCGATTGTTTCGTGATGCGAACGAAATGCCTGCGCGACGGGTGCGCTCACGGCGCGGCTCATCGGCGCGGGACCGGCTTCGATCACTGTCGCCGGCACACCGCGCGTCGCTGCCACGGCGGCGAATTCCAGCCCCAGAAAACCCGCACCGATCACGACGATGTTCGACGCCTGACCGAGCGCATCGCGCAGTGCACGGGCATGATGAAGCGTACGCAGATCGAAGATGCCGGATGCATCCGGCACGCCCGCGAACGCACGGTTGCGCGCGCCGGTGGCAAAGACCAGCGCGTCGTATTCGATGCGCTGTCCATCGTCCGTCAGCACGCAACGCGCTTCACGCTCGACACGTTCCACGCGTACGCCCGCCATCAGTTCGATCGAAACTTTCTCATAGAACGCTTCGCCCTGAAACGTCAGATGCTCCGCCTCGCACGCGCCACTCTGAAACGCCTTCGACAAGGGCGGACGCTGATACGGCAAGGTCCCTTCCTCGCCGATCAGCACCACGCGCTTTGTGTATCCCGCGTCGCGCAGCGAGGCCGCGAGCTGATAGCCCGCCTGCCCTGCGCCGATGATCACCACGCCTCGCTCCGTCATCTCACGACCTCGATCGAACGCATCGAAATAAACTCACTCTTCCTCACAGGTAATCACGAGCGCCGGGCAAAGACGCGCCGCCTCGCGCACCGACGCGTGCAACTCGGGCGGCGGGCTTTCCTGCAACACGATGACGAGACCGTCGTCCTCGTTCTGGCTGAACACCTGGGGCGCTGCGACCACGCACAATCCCGCGCCGATACACTTGGTTGCGTCTACCTTGATCTTCATATCCGTCTCCTTCTGCTTTGAAATTGGCCGCTTCACCATTCGACGGGAAGCGCGCCCACGCCGTACACGAACGCGTCGTGCCGGAACTTGATTTCCTCGGGCGATACCGCGAGCCGCAGCTTCGGCAAGCGCTGGAACAGCGTCGTGAAAACGATCTGCAATTCCGCGCGCGCGAGCGGTTGTCCGAGGCACTGATGCACGCCATAGCTGAACGCAACGTGATGCAGCGCATCGCGATGGATATCGAAGGAATCCGGCTCGGGAAACGCGTTCGGATCGCGATTCGCGGCGCTGATAAGCGCGAGCACGCCCTCGCCCTTTTTGATTTGCGTGCCGGCCACCGTGACGTCTTCGAGCGCAACGCGCGGCCCGTTGTAATGCACGATGGTGTGAAAGCGCAGCATCTCTTCCACCGTATTGCGCACTAGCGATGGATCGGCCACCAAGGCATCTTTCTGCGCCGGATTGAGCAGCAGCGACAGCGCACCGAGCGCGATCATGTTCGCGGTGGTTTCGTGCCCGCCCATCAGCAGCAGTTCGACCGTTGCGAGCGCTTCTTCACGCGTCATATGGCCGGGCACGACCTGACTCGTCACCAGGCGGCTGATGAGATCGCTGCGATTGCCCGGCTCCTTCATCTTTTCGGTGATGAGGCGGTCGAGGTATTCGCGCATTTCCGCACCGGCGCGCACCGGCACTTCGGGA
This sequence comes from Caballeronia sp. TF1N1, assembly GCF_022878925.1. Lineage (NCBI taxonomy): Bacteria > Pseudomonadati > Pseudomonadota > Betaproteobacteria > Burkholderiales > Burkholderiaceae > Caballeronia > Caballeronia sp. TF1N1. The sequence goes on along the minus strand of NZ_CP084630.1, from coordinate 144,136 downwards.
TCGGCGGTGAGATCGAGCTTGGCCTTGCTGCGCTCCTGGAAGAAATTGCGATCTTCATAGGGCACGCCGAGAATGCGCGAGATCACCGTGGTCGGCACCGCGAGCGCGAAGTCTTCGAACAGATCGGCGGGCGAGCCTTTCGCTTCGAGTTCGTCGATCAGAATATCGACGGTGTTCTGCAACTCGGGCCGCATGGCTTCGACATGGTGAACCATGAATTCCTTGGTCAGCATGCGGCGATAGCGCGTGTGATCCGGCGGGTCCATGCGAATGATGGTCGGCGGATGCTCGTTCATCAGCAGCGAGGCGCGCGCCGGTGCGATAAACGGATAACCCGGCGTGGACGGCACGGTGGAAAACCGGTTGTCGCCGAGGATCGCGCGGACGTCTTCATAGCGCGTCGCGATCCATGCCTGCGTGCCGTCGGGCATGGTGACGCGCGAGAGTCCTTCCTGCTTGCGAATCTCGCCGTATTCCTGCGGCGGCGCGAAGGGGCATCGGCGCATCGGGAATGCGGGCGCGGCGGTCTGATCTTGCATGACTAGGTCTCCTGATGATTTCAATAAACGATATTCGCAGCGCGCAAACGCGCGATGGCCGCGTCGTCCAGTCCGAGCCGCTCGCCGAGAATGCGGTCGGTGTGTTCGCCCAACAGCGGCGGCGCTTTGGGCGCGGCCAGCGAGCTTTCCTCGAGCTTTAGCGGCGAGTTCACGAGGCTGATGCGCCCGGCAGTCGGATGATCGATTTCGCAGACCATCTCGCGCGCCTTCGCCTGATCGGACGTCAGTGCTTCGAGCACGTTCTGCACGAGTCCCGCCGGTACGCCCGCCGCGCGAAACAGCGGCAGCCATTCGAGGCGCGAGCGTGTGAGGAAGCGCGCGGACATGATCTCGTCGAGCGCATCGCGGTTGGCGCGGCGGCCGTCGTTATCGAGGAAACGCGGGTCTTTCGAGAGCTCCGGCAAACCGAGCACGTCGGCGCAAAAGCGTGCGAACTGCTGATCGCTGCCGACGTGGAACATCAGCGGGCCATCTGCTGCGTGATAAAGCCCTTGCGGAATGATGTCGGCGTGACTGTTGCCATAGCGTCCGGGCGCTTTGTTCAGCAACAGCGCATTGGCCGCCACCGACACGTGATTGGCGAGCGTGCAGTCGAACAGCGCGATATCGATCGCCTCGCCGTGGCCGTTGCGCAGGCGGCGCACGAAAGCCGCGAGAATGGCCTGCGTCGCGTACATGCCGGCGGTGATATCGCAGATCGGCACGCCGGCTTTCGAGGCTTCGCCTTCCGGTTCGCCGGTGATCGACATCAGACCGCTTTCGGCCTGAATGACCGAGTCGTAACCGGGGCGCGCCGCGTCCGGACCGGTACGTCCGTAGCCGCTCACCGAGCAATAGATCAGCTTCGGATTTTCGGCTTTCAGCGCTTCGTAGCCGAGACCGTAACGTTCGAGCGTACCCAGCAGATAGTTTTCGACGAGGATGTCGCTCTGCCGCGCAAGCGACTTCACGAGCGCCACGCCTTCGGGCTTCGAAAAGTCGATCGCGACCGACTGCTTGTTGCGATTGATCGCCAGATAGTAGGTGCGCTCGCCGCCCTGAATCGCCGTGCCCCAGTGACGCGTCTGGTCGCCGCCTCTCGGATGCTCGACCTTGATGACCTCGGCGCCGAGATCGGCGAGCATCATCGCGGAGAACGGTGCTGCCAGCACGCGCGACAGATCGAGCACGCGCACGCCTTTCAAGGGCGGTTCGTGCTTCGCCAGCGGCGGCAAACCGTCCTGCGTGGGCGATGCAGCCGCGTCCATGGTGGCGCTCATCCCTGCGCTCCAGCAGTCGCGGCCGGCGCGGCAAAGTCGGCGGGATCGATACCGAATTCACGCAGCACTTCTTCGGTATGCTGACCAACCGTCGGCGGAGGACGGCGAATGCTGGTCGGGGTATCGGACAGGCGCAGCGGATTGGTCACGACCTTGAAGCGCCCGGCACTCGGATGATCGAGTTCGGCGACGAGATCGCGCTGCACGCGCGGGTCCTCGAAGACTTCCTCGAAGTTGAGCACGGGCGAGAACATCGCGTGCGCTTTCAGCAAGGTCTCGTTCCAGTGCGCAAGCGGCATCTTCGCGAACGCAGCCGACAAACCCGCATCGACGATATCGCGGTGCGCGAGGCGTCCGTCCTTGCTTGCAAGGCGCTCGTCGGCCAGCAATTCATGCGCACCGACCGCTTCGGCCAGCACGCGCCAGAACTTGTCCGTATGCGCGATCACCATGATGTGACGATCGTCGGAGGTCGCGTACGTGTTGTACGGCACGATCTGCCAATGCGCATTGCCGATGCGGCCCGGCGTCTCGCCGGTGGCGAAGTAATACGCGTCGCGCGGAATCATGCTGAAGATGGTGGCGTCGATCATCGACAAATCGATACGCTGGCCGCGCCCGGTCTTGTTGCGCGCCTCGATCGCCGCCATCACGCCGATGGTCGACAACAGCGGCGTGATCAGATCGGCGTAGGGCATGCCCGTCTTGAGCGGGCCGGTCTGCGCGTCGCCGGTGAGTTGCATGATGCCGGACATCGCCTGCACGACCGGGTCCATGCCGGGACGGAAACTGTCCGGACCGGTGCGGCCGAACGCGGACGTCGAACAATAGATCAGACGCGGATTCGACGCCGCCAGCTTTTCGTAGCTGATCCCCAGCTTCTCGGCCACACCCGGCCGGAAATTTTCGACGACGATATCGACCTGTTCGGCAATCTTGCCGGCGAGCCGCTGCCCTTCTTCGGTCGTCAGATCGATCACGACGCTGCGCTTGTTGCGATTCAGCGTGAGGAAGTACACCGCGTCGTCGCCCAGGAAAGTCTCGCCGGTCAGCCTCATCGTGTCGCCCTGCGGCGGTTCGACCTTGATGACGTCGGCGCCGAAATCGCCCAGCAACATGGTGCCGAACGGGCCGTTCATCATCTGCGTGAAATCGAGGACCTTGAGACCCTCAAGTGCGCCCTTCATCGTTTCTTCTCCTGTTTTTGCGCATGCCGGGACGTAGGTGACTTCTGCTCGACTACATGGCCCCGGCGAATGATCTTTTGTCTGATACATCCAAAACGTAGAAAAGTCATTGGATGAACCATTGATATACTGCGGTGCTCAACCTTCGATGTCAAGCCATCGCGTGAGAAAGACGGTTAGTAGCTTTTGCGGTCGCGTCCGAGGTAGCGGTCGACGGTCTTTTCATCGATCGGCATACACGACGGGTCCGCCATCTGGCTCGCGGCGCAGATATAGAGCAGCCAATGCTTTGCGCGACTCATCCATCGCCCGAGCGTGTTCATTGCGCCAGCCAGGTGCGCGGCGCACGTCCGCCCATGCAGGGACCACGACGTTCGGGCGGAAACACCATCCATGTTCCGTCGCCATGCCGGAAAAAGCGCATCGACACGAGGCTCGCCGTGCGCGTGACTTCGATCCGCACGCAGCGGCGCTCACCCGCCCGCTCACGCACGATCCTTGCGTGCGACATGGCCGACTGTCCCAGCCACTTGTCGACGACCCGATGTAGGGAATCCATACGATCGTTCATTTCCCGTGCCCTCCGGCACACCGCCGTTATTGGTCCGATGACCGGACTTTAATGGTCAATTGACCAATAGACAAGAAATCTGAGACCGGGCTTTTCACCTACACGTAAGCCCTACGCATCGGCTTGCAAGCAGATGAAATCGATGGCCGTCAAAGGCGCGTATAATTGGTCGAAAGACCGGGTTCATGCGCGTCTTCAGTCCAGTCACCAGACCTAATACGATGAAATCCCTGACGATCGCACTCAACGATGCCGTCGAGAAAGACACCAAAGGCACGCAGCGCGGACGGCGAGAAACACGCGTGCCCGAGATCCTCGAAGCCGCGATCCGCGTGTTCGCGATGGAAGGCAATGCCGGCTTCACGCAGCGCGGCGTAGCCGCCGCCGCCGATGTCCGGCTGGCCACGTTGCAGCACTATTTCGGCAGTCGCGACTCGCTCTTGCAGGCGACGATAGAAGAGCTGGCGAAGCGCTATCTGAGCCGCTTCCGGCAGATTGCAGAGGACGTATCAAATACGCCAGAGGCACGGCTTGAAGCATTGCTGGACGAAACGTTCGACGTCCTTGCCGGACCGGACAACGTCGTCAGCCCGTTCGCACTAGAAGTCTGGTGTCTCGCCGAACACCACGAAACCGTGCGCAACATGATGGTCGATGTGAGCGGAGACTTTCAGTCCTTGTTCAGTGGCCTCGTCGAGCAAATGAACCCGAAACTGGGCGCGAGCGAATGCCATATTCGCGGCGCGCTCATCTATTCGCATTGGCAAGGGCTGATCGTGTTTTTGCGGCGGGCGGGACGCAACACACCGGACCTGACCGCCTTTCGCCGCGCGACCCGCGTGGTCTGGAATGCACTAAGCACGGCTCCGTGATTTTCACGGATTGATTCGCACGACTGATTTATAACGACATCAAAGGAGAACGGGTATGAAAATCAGAATGGCGGTAGTCACGCTCTGCGGTATGGCGTTGCTGAGTGCGTCCATGACCGGATTCGCGCAGAACGCGAGCGACTCGGGCGCGATGGTGGCGTCGAGCGCCGCGCCTGCATCGAACAACAAGGCGGCAAACCGGAAGCTGGCGAAGGATGTGCGGCGCGCACTCAGCCGCACTAAGGACGTCAGCGTGGCCAATATCAACGTGCGCGCGTTGAACGGTGTCGTCACGCTTGCAGGTACGGTGCCCGATGAATCTCAGATCGACAAGGCGACGAAGAGCGCGCAGGGTGTCGCGGGCGTGACGTCCGTCAAGAATGCGTTGACGATTCGGCCAGTGGGCCAATAGGCGCCAAGTCCAAGCACAATAAGGCATCGCAATACGCTGCTTCAGACTGCTGACCAACCCCATGTTGTCCCATACTTGGGGTTTGGTTTTCACCAAAAGCGTGTTGCGCTAGTGCCGCGCAAATCGGAGTAAATCGAACCAATACGAACGATCAGCGTCTGGCAGTCCGGATCAACTGGTATAAATCTGCGTAAAAGCCGCCGCAGACGGCTTGACAGCAGTGCAATCTGCTTGATTTTTTCCACAGCTCCCGTCCGCAGGCATTGCGCTGTTAGACGCAGTCGCTCCCCGCATGCAAGCAAAACGATGCCCATGCGGTTGCTTAGCTTCTGCGGAGCTGCGTTCCACCGTCTCCTTGCGACGGGCATAAATTCCCTGCCGCGTACACACAGGCGTCACGCTTCACGCGCTCCTTGTCGCGCTCCCGTAACGGACGCACCGTCGCCTTAATCTATAGGCAGCATTATTGCATTGCGGTTGAGCCGTGCGCCCCCGCCAGTCCCGCAGTTGGATTTGAATTGACGAGAGCCCTACGGTTCGTAGTGCGGTAGAACAGTGACGGCCCTTTCGCACAAATGTATTCATCGCACTAGGCATCGTATTCGTGCAAGCGCTAACGAAAGGTGCCAGGTTATTTTTGTGGGCGTGCGATACCCCGCCCTGCGCGCCTCGCTGTTCCAGAGCGTGACACACCGCAAAGGTAAAATAGTCGGCATCCAGTCCCACTGTCTGCACTTCGAAGCCGAAGCGCTCGAGGCACCAAGCGCGACGAACCCGTGCAAGTCGTCACGCGTCTTCGGGTATCGTTTGTTTAACCGAGGCAAAGCGTTGTCCTGCTGGAGAAAGTTGCGCCATTACGATAACTATTCTTATCGCGATAGTAGTATTCGCGCGGTAGACGGGCGATCTGCAAGGTGTCCTAATCTTTAACAACCACTCTGCTCGACCGACTCCGTCGTTGATGCCTAACGGGGCCGGGCAACTCGAACCTATCGTCTGCGCCCGAAGTCGCGGTGAGGGCGTGTCGCCTCGCCTACACAGCTGCCTGTCAAGCGTTGAGGAAATTGAGATTAAACCAAATGTTTGGGAAAAACTTCCATGCGGATCGAGTTCTGATGAAGAGGCAGCGACGCAGCAGTCCCCTGAAGCCTATGTAGCACCTGAGACAGCATGGCAGGCTGTGTGACAGAATCATCGCTACGTAGCGAGCCCAAGCGATTTCAGTAGGGTCCACGTGGCGCGACGCCCGCTTTCCGCCGCGCCGTTCATAAAACCTTGGAAATCGGGACTGCAGTGTTCGCCCGCGAAGCAGATCGAGCCAACGTTCTCCCCCTCAATGCCAGCCACCGAAGTCCACTGTCCGGGACGATAGCAACTGTACGCTCCCAACGAGAACGGCTTGCTCGGCCAATGCACACGCCGTATTGTCCCTGTTCGTTGCGCCGCGACGCCAGGGAACACAGCATTCAAATGCGCCGCCATGGCATCTGCATGCGCTTCGGCGGTTCCCTCTCCTAGTTTCCTACCGGCGTTTCCACCTAGAAAGAATGTATAGACGCCAAGTTCGCCCTGGCGAAGCCGACTACTGTCCCACCCGGTCTGAAAGGGCAAGTCGGAGTAGAGGTCACCTCCAAAACCGTCATCTCGCCATAATCGCGAGTGCGTCCCAAGTAACAACTTCGCACCCTGACCATAGCCTAGCTCGTCTATCGCTCGGCGCTTAGCAGGTGGGAACGTGTCTCCTAGATCTACCTGCCGTAATAACGTAAATGGGAGCGCAAGAACTACGCCATCCACTCGCACCTCATGCGCGCTACCGGTGACATCAAGGGTAAGCGAAACGTCGTGGTCGTTGCGACGCATTCGTACAAGTCTGTTTTCCAGATTGATACATGATTCGAGCTTTCGGGCAAGCGCCTGCGTAATCTGTTCATTGCCGCCGATGACCTTGAAGCGTTGATCGCTTTCGCCGAATACTGCGAATCCAGACTTCACGTCTGTCCCTATCAGCGTAAGAAGGTTGAGCGACGATTGTTCTCCCGTCTCCAGCCCATACTCCGTGAGGTACGCAACATCAATTAATTCACGGAACCACCCGCTTACACCCAGCCGGTCTAGGTATTCAGCGACCGACAGGCGATCGAGTGCAATTGCCGTGTCATTTTGACTCCAATGGTTGATGTTGTCGGGAAGGCGCGCTATGTCAGCGGCGAATTGCGGCGCGACGTCTGCAAATGCGCGAACCACGTCACCCTCGCTGTAATGCTGGCCTCGGATGAAGTACGCGTCTGACATTGCAGTTTCGCTCAGGCGTTGGATATCAAGCAATGGCAGCTCGAGATATTCCGCCAAGGCCAACATGTCTACATGCGAGCTGTCAATGAACTCACCGCCTAGCTCAGAGACCAGGCCCGGTTGCAAACCACTCACATCCGTAAGCACGCGTCCGCCCACTCGGTCAGAAGCCTCATAGATCTGGACATCACACCCAGCCTGTTTCAAGAAAAAAGCGGAATTGAGCCCCGCCAAGCCTGCGCCGACAACGGCAACACGCGGCGACTGCCGGTCGAGCGATATTGGTGGCACCCGATACGACGCCACAAGTGCGTCTCTTTCTGGCGTTGAGCTCGCGTGGGCCGAAGGGTCCGACGTAGACATCCGACGATCTTCCAATCCTGGCTTTTGTGCCGCTCTGACCAAGCTCATCCGCCAACGATGCCAATACGGACTGTGTCCAGTTCCGCGTGCCGCGCGCTGGGTCCCATCGAAAGGCTGCACCATAGTGCTTGTCTCCGGTAACGAGCTTTTGAGTTACGAACAAATGCCTGATTGAGCGTCTACGCTTCTTGGGAGACTTGCAGCGAGAGCGCCGATACTTCTTCCACGAGAGAGGCGCACGAGGCCTCTACCTCTATCGCATATGCGGCGCCGTCTTGCTTGAGATTCTTCAGTTCGAGATCGAAGTACGCCGGAAATGAATTAAACGTCAGTTCGACGGAATCACGGTCCGCTATGGGTGCCTCGACTGGCCAGAACGTTTTAAACCTTGCCAACGCGACAGCACGCTGTTCGTCATTTAACGCCTCCATTCTCGCAATGACATCCCGCACCATTCTGAAGTAGAAAGTCACCGTGTAAGGGTCGGGCGGACAGGGTTCAACCTGAAAGCGGTAGGCGTGGGATACTGCGAGCAAATAATTGTCAACGGCCTGCTCTAACTTTCCTTGTGCAATGCAGAGATCTCCTCGCACTCGATAGCTGTCTGCAACAACTTCCGGGTCTTCCTCCGCCAACCCCAAGGAAAGCGCCTCCTTGGAGTGTCTGAGACCAGCGTCGTACTGCCCAAACTCGAGGTTCAGGTCTGCCAAGTGATACGAAGTAAACGCAAGATCCCATCGATCCGAGTTAGCCCTGAATAATTCGCACGCTTCGCTGTACCATTTGGCGGCCGTAGGGAAATTTCCATCCCCAAAGCGATATGCCTCAGCGAGAAAAATATCAAACAGCGCCCTCACGTGTCGGCGCTCCAAACTTTTCAGGTCGGCAATTGGACAATCGAGTCCGGCTAGATTCATCAGCTCGTGCAGCGTGGCTGCGACAATCTTCCACGAACCCTGCCTCCGATCGGTAGGCGTCAAGGATTCAATGGCGTAGTTTTCCTGGAAGCGTCTGAGTAACGTCACGAGATGCCGGCCCGACTCCGACAGGCCACTTTGCTGCAGAGCCTCTATGAGTTGCTCGCAAAACTCATATTCGACAAAACATCCCCACCACCAAAAAGCATTTAGATATGTCCCCAAGAAAGCCATCAGACTTTCTGCTTCATCGCCTACATGCGACAAATGATGAAGCCAATTATCCAATGCGGCCAGCCACTCCGGCGTCTCATATCGAAGCCATCGCAAATAGGCATGCGGATCCTGAGGCGTCCCGGTATCCGCGGTGTAACCCTCCTCAAGCGTTACGAGTAGGTCGCGGTAATATTCGAATGCTCCCTGATGTAACGCCACGCGCGACTTCGGGTCCAATTTTAAGCTGGCATAGTCGTGGATGACACGATGGACCGTGTACATACCCTTTCTGTCATGCAATTCAACGAGCCCAGCGTCGACCAAACCCCACAACGTCGAACGTGTTATGTGGCACAGGCGCTCCGCTTCATTGAGTGAGAAACCGTAGGGCCTTGCCCGGAAAATTGATAGTGCGGCAAAAGCTTCACGGTATTCGTCGCTTGGAAGTGCCTTGACACTGAGATCGATGATCTCACCAAACGAGCGTTCGTCGTCCCGAAGGCTGAAACGCTGACCTGCCTGCGTCATGCGAGTAAAAGCCGTGCGGGTGCGCTCTTCGTCTCCGTGACTCGCCTCATAGCGCAGGTAGTTGCCAATCAAAACAAGGGCGAGAGGTAGGCCATCTACAGCCCCGACGATCTCGAGCGCCGCCTTCCTGTCGTAAGCAACGGCTTGCGGCGCAAGCGATTCAAGGACACGACAGCCGTCTTCTTCGGATAGCGCTTCAATTTTTGTGACACCTTCGTCGTTACCTACAAGCTGGCTTGCCACGCGTTGTTCTCTGGTCGTAATCAGGTAGACACAGTTACGTCCAACATTGCGCATGATTCGCCTTGCCGAATCAAGCTTGCTACCAACGACATCGTCAAGGATCAAGAGCATTCTGCGCTTTCCAATCGCATCATTGACGGCCGCCTCCCATTGCTGGTCGTTCTTCAGCAATGCCTTCTCCTCCACTTGAATGTCAAGTGCTGACGCCCAATTTCTCAAAGCAGTCTCGAGATTGATTTCGAGACCCATCTCTGCCAACAGCACGCCGTCGAACTTCTGCATAACCTCAGGGTCATTTCCGATTTCAAGCGCTATCGCCGTCTTGCCCACTCCTATGCGATAAACCAACGCGCAATTGAGCGCAGTGAGAAGTCTAGATTTCAGGGCATTCGCAATAAAATTTCGGCCAACGATAGGGTGAAGGTCGCGCCTGGGAAGGCTACAAGGTTTTTCTTTCGAGTGCGTAAGGGAAGTGGTGAGAGCCTCAGCACCTTCCACTTCTTTCACTCCGATAACAATCGACTCCAAATCGAAGTTTTTGATTTCGTCGTACAGTTCTGGGCGGCCCATCAGATCGCAGAGCGAAGCGACCATCCTCCACATGTGCTCATCGTGCGAAGGGAGCGCGCCTACTGCCTTCATGCCTTTAAGTAACGCCGAGATCCGAGCGTCGCTGACACCGTAGCCTTGGGTGACCATCTTTCGCACGACTTCTTGCGACGGTGGTGTAGGGAGAAAGGAGGCCATTTCGTAGGCTGCCCTTTTCCATGTCAGATCAACTTCTTCCGGCATCGACCAGCGGCATCTCCGCCACAACTCGCGAAGTTGTGTTTCGAATGGCGCCCTCTTGTCCCCTAGCGTGTTTCGAACCATTTGCACCGCCTCCCGGCCTTCCGGCTGTCTGGATGAGACCGGAACATTCCGATGTCTCGTCATGTTCTTGAATAGGTTCATGCGTAACTGCTTCGACGAATCAGAAATCTATACGTTGAAGTGAGTACTCGCAAATTTCTTATTAACTCGGCGGCACGGAGGAGGAAACATGGCTAGGCGAATATTCGTTCCGGATGACGCAAAGCTTGCCAATAGCTTGCGTCACCTCGGGAAAGCTCAGGCATTTATGCTTTTCAAACAATTGAAGACGACCCCTCGTCAAGGAGACCAGATATCTGCAGTCGTGTTTCCGCTTGATCGAAATACAACGCTTCGGTGCTCTATCGAATGGTGTGACGATAAAACCATTTTCATTCGTCGGGTGGAGATACTGACCAAAGAGGAGCTTGACCACTGATTCACATCGAACCGCTGCGCATTAAGCGGATTTGGAAGCGGAATAAGGAGCGGAATTTTCCGGGTGCTTCCACCCTCTCTTACCAGGCAATTCCGCCGCCTTCGTCAGCTCTATATTGGAATCGTCGAGTTACCCAACCGACAGAGACTTAGGTCTTAGATAAGCAGCGGCAAAACCGCTACTGAACCTCCACGCAAACACATAGGTGCGGACATGGAGAAACGCAGACTGAACAGAGTCGTTTTCGACCCCGAAGGCTCCATCTTCCCGAAGATAACAGCCACTCAGTTGTTCTTCGTTCATTACGTCTTGCAGCGAGTCGATCGTGTGCGCGGCAAAGACGATGGTGAAACCACGATTCCGATAGATGAGTGTCGGAGGCTGTACGTGACGTTCGAGTGGCTCGATGCCAGGACTGTCGCCGTTAAGAGCACCTGCGTTTTGTTGCTCGAAGGTCGATGGCATGTCTGGTGGTACGCGCGAGTGACCAAGGTCCAACCAATCCTTGGGGCTATTGCTGCAGCCATTGCAATCGGGACGTTTGTTGTAGGCGTGCTCTTGCATATGCCGTCGGTCGAGATTCATCCTAGAACCGAAGTAGCGCATGCGAAACACGTTGATGGAAAAACCTGACGGTGCATGTTTCGACGAAGTGACGTTTGGCGCAGCGTCACTTCGTTTCACACGCGCGCCGACACAAAGTTGAACAGGAAGCCTACAACGTCGCTAAACCAGCGAAACTACGGCTATCAAATCGTTTCAACCATTGACTCTTGGAGTTTATCGAAAATGAAGAAAGCAGATATTGCGGCTGTGCCGGGCATGGTGCTCATGCAAGTCGACTGGCCGACAGCTGAAGAGATAAAGCAATTTCGTCAGGAGTTGGGTATGACGCAACAACAATTTTCCTCAACCTTCGACATTCCATTGGATACTGTTCGTCGATGGGAGCAGGAGCAGAATGCTCCGCAACGCTCCAACGCAGTCAACACGCAGTCGAGAAAGCTATGTCGCACGCATCGTACGCGTAGACAGCGCCAGGGCCAGCAGCAAGAGAGCGATGAGTCCCATTCAGGCCGGGTTCAGTCAAATAACTTCATCACTGCCGGTGCGCCTCTGTGCGGTGTGCCTTTCTTCGACATCCACCAATCCGGCACGGCCATCGTGCAAATGCTGGGTGTCTGATAACTAGCACGAAGCACAACAGTCTAGAGGCACGTGGGCACGTACATCAATCGCACGTCGGACGTGCTCACTCGCCGGTGAAATTCCGGCATGCACCTTTCGTTGATGCTTGCGCGCGTCCCCGATATGTTCAACGAAATCCAAGACTATTATGAAATCAGCTCTTATGTTCCCCGCGTAGCGCTGGTCAATACGCTCGATCTGTTTAACGACGTCGTCGAGCAAGACCGGGAACGGCTCAGTCGCATGGCATCTATCTCAGAGTCGCGAGGTGCCGACGAAACCCACCGTCTATCGAGCCTCACAGAGCTGCCGTGTTCGTCAATTCGAAGATCGAGAATTTTCATTCGAGGAACCTCCAGAAAGTCGAAGCGCGATCGCTTCACTGACCGATACCCAAGTCTGGACCACCCGCAGCCTTCTCTTTACTTCGGATCTTTCGATCATTCGGCGACGAACCGCTCGTGCTGTGCCCGTGGTCAATCCAGTGCTTAAGTTGGCTGAGCTCAAGCGCAGCTGTCTTGGTCGCTTCTCGTAACACAGCACTAGGCAGCCGCGCACGGTTATCGGTGAATATCTCTGCCTCGTATCGGGCGCGCGAGACTGCGACGTAGTAGACGTCTTTTGCCGTGGTGAGGGATCGCGTATCGAGGTTGATCAGCACCTTATCGCTCGTTAGACCTTGAGCACTGTGGACGGTCGAAGCGTAGGCGAGCGCTGCATACATGGCTCGCGTCGCATCGAGCTTGATGGACCGCCCATGCGACTCAACAACGATCTCCGTCTCTTGAACCTCCCGGACCTTCAGTCGATCACCATTCGCAAGATCCCGATCCTTGTCGTTGCGTGTGACTTTGATCTGATCGCCCACCGCCACCTCGATACGCTCGGGTCGATAGACGGATAGCTGCGTGGTCTGGGCTGGCGAGAACATCAACACTGCGCTGTCCGGTGCGCGGACGGTGAGCCGATTTCCGGGTCCCGTGTCCAGCACCTCGTATTGCTCGCCGCGGCGCAGACCGATGGCGTAGTCGCGTTCCGGGATGATGACGGCGCCCTTCTCATAGTATTTGCTGTGTCGCCGCTCGGCTTGTGTCGTATCGAGCCGGTCGAGTAACGTGTACTCGCGACCGGTTCCCTTCAACCCTAGCGCCTGTTGTATTCCCTCGTTGATCGCCTTGCGACTCTGGTTCGTTCCGGTGATCACGAGCGTCTGTACGCGTTCTACCGGCGACAGGTCGACGTAGGTCTTTACGATCTGAGCATAGCGCTCGGCCGCTTCCTTGACCTCGTTGATACGCGTCACGTGCACGAGCGAGTCGGCAGTCTTGCCCACCGCGGCCAGCTCAACTGCCTTCAACAATTCCGGATCCTTCTGACGCTGGATCGTCCGAATCTCGGTCGATTGCATCCCAGCTTTCAGGAGCTGTTCGAACGGCTTGCCCGCCTCGATCGCTTTCGTTTGCGCCGTGTCTCCCAGAAACACGACGCGCGCATGATGCGCCTCAACAATCTTCATCGTTTCAAGCATCTGGCGAGCCGGGATGACGCCGGCTTCATCCACGAAGATGACTGTGCCGCTGTTGAGCTTCTTGTTCTTCGCCTTGAGAAACGACTGGAGCGTGCGTGCCTCGATCCCTTCCGACTCGAGCGCCTTCTTCTGGCTCCCGTAGGGCGCGAGCGCGACGACCGAATAACCCTGCTGCTCAAGCAGCTCTTTCGCCGCCTTGGTCATGTAGCTTTTCCCGACACCTGCGAAGCCGGGCACCGCCATGAATCGATTAATCGAATCTGCGATGCGCGCGACCGCTCGCGCCTGCTCGACGTTCAGCCCTGCGTGCTCGACCGTCTGGGTGCGTGTCGCCAGATAAGCGTCAATCTGCTGCGCCGTGATGCGCGAGCCGACCGCCCCGCGCCCCGCCGACTCGAGTGCCAAGATGTCACGCTCGCGCCGCTGAGCGATGTGCGTTGTGTAGCGCGCCCCGATCCTCTCCAGGCGTCCTTGCGCAATGCCGGCGTCGACCAGCGCCCGCGCCTGTTCGCGGGTCCGTCCACCCCGGGTGCCTTCACCCTCGCCCTGGTCACCCATCAACTGAGCGATCCATTTCTCGCGTGACATCGCAGGTCCCGTCGGCCCCGTCGATGCCGTCTTATCGGCCGCACGCTCGGCCGGATTCAGCGATCGGTAGAGGGCCTCCTCTCGGATGAGATGTCCGCTGCGCTGCGCGCGGTCTATCGCGGCGCGAATGTCGGTCGCACTCAGCCGCCCGTAGCCGTGCCTGAGCGCGACCGCAAGGAGCTGTTCGCGCGTGACGATCGCCTGCCGCTCAGTCAAACTCTGGATCGCAAATTTCACGGTTTGGTCGGCGTGAAAGACGAGCGGCTGGTCGATCTGTGGCGGTCGGCTCGAATGGCCGCATTCATCTGCAGGGACGTTGCGTGATCCATCACGGGGTTCATTGCCCGATTCATTGCCTGGTTCATTGCCTAACCGATCGCGCAATCCGCTGTCCGGTGAGCTGGCTGGGCCGTCATTCCCCACGCCGGCCCACTCACGGCGATCGAAATCGATCCCGAGTTCTTTGGCGCGCGCAAGCCAGGACTCGCGCACGTCATCCCGATTGATGACGCTCTTTCGCTCGCGGGTCTGCATCGCGGCCAGATCGCGCTGCTCAGGCGTGGCGCTCTCGCGACTCAAACCCCATTCAGCCAGCTTCGCGTCGATCTGGTTGCGCCTCGCGCTGAACTCGGAGATCTGGTGCTCGGTAAAATGCGCGAGATCGAAGGTGCCGTTGCGCTCGAACTTCAGTTTGAAGCCTTGCAACTCGAGCGCCTTCGCGAGCTCTGCTTTATAGACGTTCCCGAGGTGGCTCAACGAATTGACGATGCCGTCATTGACAAGCGCACGCCATTCGCCGTTCGCACGTTGGGTCATGTTGAGCACGAAGGCATGCGTGTGCAGGTCCGGATCCACTTCGCGCGAGGTTTCATGCCGGAAGGTCGCCGCGACCAGCTTATGAGTGTGCTCCACGCTCGTCTTACCGTTCAAGGTGGAGCGGGCCGCGGCCAGCATCTCGGCCTCGCGCAAGGCAGCGGCCACCGCACTATCGTGCGCCGCAATGATCCGCGCGTCACCGTGTACAAGCGCCTGCAGCGAGACGCCCTTAGGAGCTGAGAACGTCAGGTCGTAACCCAGCCGCTCCTTTCGGGTCTCCGAGGGCTTGGTTCGGCGCAATTGCGTGCGCTCATCGATCCGGCCATCCAGCAGTTCAGCAAAGCGACTTTGCTCAACCGCTCCGGCCAACCCGAGCGCTTCCGCCCCTTTCCCATGCCACTGCATGGCGCTGCCATCCTTCGCGTAGTAGTCGTCGGCGCTGTCGGCGTAGTAGCCCACGACTTTGCCGACGTTCTGCCGCTTGACGGTCGTGATGTTAAGCATCAGACCGCCCCGAGAATTTCGCCATCGGGCGACACGATCCCGGGAACGCGGCGCTTGCGCGTGTAGGTCACCGATTCGGTTTTGAAGCGAGCGACGGGCAGATCGCCCGGAAAGGCGAGATACCCTTCGAGGTTCGGAAGCCGCATCAATTCAGACGCAAGCACGACCGACTCCGGCTTGATCTCCTCATTTTGGCTGTTGGTGCCTAACCCGCCGAGCGCGCGGCGGCTGCGTCCCGAGCGATGACGCATGATTTCATGTTGGCCAAGGGCGCGCGACATCTTCTCAGCCGTCTTCTCGCCCATGCGGCCGACGCCGAGGGCCACCATCGTGCGGTGATTGCCGAGCATGGTCTCAGCGAGATTCTCGCCGTACACGTCCACCAGCTGGGTATAGGTCTGGTATCCGGACACGACCCGCAAGCCCTTCTTCCGTCCTTTCGTTAGCGCGTCGCCCAGGGTCGGCAGGCGGGCGAGCGACTCCAGCTCGTCCAGATAGACCCAGAGCCGGCGATTCAAGTCGGCGCTCATCCCGAGCACGCTGCTGAAAATCGTATCCGCAAAGCAGGAAATCAGCGGAACGAGCGCCGCCCGCATATTTTCGTCCCAGGTGATGAACAGATTCCCGCCCTCGGGATCGGCGATCCAGTCGCGCAGTGAAAAGTCGCCATGAGGCATGTCGAGATGCGGTGGCAGCTTGTTGGACAGCACGAATCGCGCACTACCGGACGCGCGGCTATTTCCCGTGAAAAGCGCCTGCGCATTGGTCCCCTCTACATAGGCTTCCAATTCTTCAAGGGACTTGCGATTCGTCCACTCGAACACCTCTTCCATAGTCGGATTGCGCGAGGTTGCATACACCTTTCGGGCGACCTCTGTGAAAAGCAGCCGACCGTAGTCATTCCACTCTTCCGATTCGACGCTGCCCGACCGCTGAATAATCGACGCTGAGTAGCGCTTGAAGTCAAATTCCACGCGAATTTCATTAAAAAACGACCAGCCTTCCGATCTCGCATCGTAGGGGTTTAGGACCTTGTCGCCATTGCGGTAAAAGGTCGAGAGAAACTCGCCGTCGGGATCCAGTACCACCATGCGATCACCACGAGCGAGCGAACCTAAAATCATCTCTTTGAAGATCGTTGATTTTCCCGTCCCCGTTGACCCTCCGATGGAGACATGGGTGTTCTCTGCCGAGAGAGGGATGGGTACGCCGGCAATCGTGATTTGATGCTTTCCCTTTTCCTGCGTCTTTCTCGCCAGCTCATTTGCAGTGACGATTTCTGTTCCGCGAAAGAACTTCGAAAATGCTGCGCCTTTGAACGGTCCATTCCCGGCTCTTGCCGCGATCACCAATCCAATTATTGCCACGACTTCGCCACCAATCAGCGCTGCCCAAAGCGGAACCAGATGAAAGGTGTTCGAGATCAGATATGGAACCACGACCCGTGCATCCTGTGGCGTGAAACCGAAGACCGCCTTTGCCGTGACAAACCAGGCGAAAAGCGGAACGAACACTAACGCAGCCATCGCGGCCTGTCGCTTTTGAATATCATCCACGATTGCTCTCCGGTGCAGGCTGCCATGAGCGGATATCCAGGCGGTCGAGCTCTGCGCGCGCGCCGCGCAACTTGTCGGGTGGTAGCGCCATTCTGAGTAAGATCAATATTTCCATCAACATATGAGAGGCAGACTCGCTGTCGTCCGAACCTGATTGACCTTGAGAATGACTCGCCATCTTTGAGACGGAGATCGTCAACTCGTCCAGTTGCGCAATCAGAGCCTGTCGCTGGTCCTGGGCTTCTCCAAATAACGCGTGCTTGATGTAGTCCGATACGTTCCCTTCGTGTCGTGAAGACCGCTCCTCCAGCTCGATTTTCTGAGATTCCGACACACGCAGGCTGATGGTGGGCATGAGCTCACTCCGGTAATACGCTTGTCCTACACCCTAATCCTTATGCGATAGCACGTTCAAGGGGTTGTGTAGGACCCCGGTTTTACAGCATGGATTTTTGTTGATCGGCAAAGACTGCGCTGAATCAAGTACTTATGCAATGCGAAGCATTGCGTATGGTGTATAGCCTTTAAGGGCCAGGGCGACCCACTGATTTAAGGGGAAGTCGGGAATGTTTACAACCTATTTGCGCGTTCAAATAACGTTCTTTCTATCCTTCACGCATCGCGTGAAGGCATCTGCGCAAATAGACCGAAAGAGGACACGAAGGAGACACATCGGTTACCAATCGAGGCAACAGAGAGGACTGAATAGCACGTTTCAAGAGACAACATGCTTGCGTCAAGTCGCTGTGATCATTAAAGTGACTTCAAACTCACGAAGACGCTACTCACCGGGAGGGATTGCCAATGCCGCTATCGCAACTCAAACCGAAAAGCGATTCGGCGGTCGTGCGCAACATGCTTGGAGAAATTGAAACAGCGTTAAGTATCGGTGCCTCACGTGAATCGATCTGGAAGATGCTTTGCGAAGAACAGGGACTGACACTCACGTTCGAAGGCTTCGTAAAGGCTTTGTGGCGGGCCAGAAGATCTCACGAACACCCGACCTTGCTTCAATCGCAACTCCAAGAGTTGGAATCTCGCACACCGGCTCCGACAAGTCGCTCGACTGAACGATTTTTTCCGGACGAAAAAAATCAAGAGGCATCTGATAAGCCGCAAGACGCCGCAGCAAAGCGCAATCGCATTAAGACAACGCGTGACTTTGAAAGTGTTCACAGTATGGATTTCAGTGAGTTCGACGATAAATTCAAGTGAGGTGGAATTTGAAAATTGCCGTCTTAAACTACAGCGGGAGCGTGGGCAAGACAGTCGCCGCGCATTACCTTCTCAAGCCGCGGATGCCGAGTGCAGCGTTCTTTTCAGTCGAGACTATCAATCAATCCGCGAGCGATCTTGGCGCTGATCAAGTCTTACAACTGCAGGGAAAGAAGTTTGGCGAATTGCTTGAAGCACTCGTTTTAGAAGACGACGCCATCATCGATATCGGGGCCTCCAACATCGAGCCGTTCTTCGAGGCCATGTCACGGTTTTCCGATGCCGAACAGGAGTTCGATCTGTATGTGATTCCGGTGACGCCCGATCAGAAGGCGTGGCAGGAGAGTTTGAAGACCGTCGAAGCGCTTTCGAATATCGGGGTTCAGCCAGCAAAAATTCGCCTGTTGCCGAACAGAATTTCGTCGGAGCCGACCGGCGAAATTCCAGCCGTGTTCAATTACGTCAAGAAAACCAAGAAGGCGTGGATCGATCCGAATGCGTACCTGTTCGAGAGCGACATCTACGGCTATCTGGCAGCCAAGCGAATCGGCTTTGACCAGTTGATCGATGACGGTGTGGATTACCGGACGCTCGCCAAATCCGAGTCCGACCCGGACAAGGCCAAGGAATTCGCTCGCATGTATCGGTGGAAGAAGCTGGCCATACCGGTGCGGAACAACCTCAACGACGCATTTTCGACGCTGGTGTCGTGATGGATCGGCCGCCGTCCAAAGAGGAGGTACTGCTTGAGTGGTTCCTTGGCGACTCGAAGGAGATCGCTGCCAACCTAAAGGTGGCGGTGGCCGACGCTGAAAGCGTCCGGGAACGGATCGTCTCGGCGAAGGGCGAACTGGATGCTACGGTCCAGGCAGCGACACGAGAATTGGTGGCGGCACACCGCGAACTGGCGCAGACGCTCCGCGATGCAAAAGCCAGCCACGCAGACGCTACGCGATCTGTCTCCGCAACGACTCAAGGTGCTGTCTCAGCGGGCGTGCGACGGTCAATTCCCCTGCTCGTGGTGTGTTGCGGCACGACCGCGACGATCGGCGCTACCATTGGCGCAGCGATCGCTATCCTCATGGTCCGCCATCTCGCCTAGGACGGTATGGAAATTTGGCGGCGTCGCTGTTAGGAAGCTGGTCTGCGCCGGAGCGCGGACCTTGGATTGCCTCGGCGCTGGGTACTTCTCGGTTGGTCTGTTTGCTTGATGCGCGCCTTCGCCTCATCAGCCATCTGCCGCACTTGCGTCGCGAGTTCAGGCGGCAGCCACACCTCCACCTGCACCCAGTTTGCCGGGTACTCTTGCGACACAGCCAGCACAGATTTAATCACTGCGCCAACGCGCTGTTTCGTCAATCCGCTTTCATTCGCGGCGTCAGTCTGCGAGATGCCATCGACCAATACGCGACGCGCAACTTCAACGTTGCCGACCGTCATGCGTTTAAGACGGGGCATGAGCGACTTAAAATCCTTCGCTGTCATGCTCTCTCCTGCCATGTTTGTGCCCCTATCTGAATGCGTGAATTTGGGGCTAGATTATCTGCCTGGAGTCAATAGCAGTCAATAGAGTCCAAAAAGAACGCCGCACGGCGTTCTGCGTGCGGCGTGCTGTCCTCTCGCGTCAGTGGTGCAGGATCTTCTGCGCGATCAGTGGACGAGGAAGCGTGGCGACACCCTGGAATCGCCAGTAGCGCGACCCTTTTCGGGCATAGATGAAGGTGACGTTTCCCTCGACGGGTTCGCTACCTTTGAACGATTCGACGCCAACGCTAAGTTGCCAGACAAGCGGCGGCCAGGGGCCGGACATGGCTGCGTGATATTCGGCCTCGGTGATTTCCTCCGGGTGAGTCGATAATGCGCGCTCCTGCTGCTCGATGAAAGAATCCTCCTCACCGATCACCACGCCCGGATAGCGCTGCGCCAGCTGGTCGAGCGTTTCGCGTGTCCAGTTTGTGACGTAAATGGTGGTTGGGCCGTCCGTCAGTTCCAACGCGTAATCGATCGCGGTCGGCTCGCCCGGAATATAAAAGACCTTGCTCATGGTGTTCTCTCCATGTGTCCAAGGGAGCTACCGGGCGGTTGCATTCGCCCGGTAGCCTATCCGCGTTAGCCCATCATCTTGCGCATCTCATCGGCGAGAACCCACAAAGCCCGATTCAGTTTAACGTTCTGGTCGATGCCGCTGACCGCTCGGGTAGTGGTCGTGCGGCCCGTCGCACTTCGTCCGCGCAGCCCGCCCTTCACCATGTTTTCTTGCACACGGTTAAAGGTCGTCCACAGGTCCGACCCACCATCCTCCATGCGGCGGGGGCGGAGAATCTGCGTTTCCGTTACGGGCGCCGCGGTGTCTTCCGTGTCGTACTTCAATTCGAGGGCCGCGCGCGCAAAGGCGTTTTGTGCGCCGGTGTCGAGCGTCACGACCTGCATGCCTTCGCGCTGCTCGTCCACCACCTCGAAGTTGTCAAGCACGCGAAATGCGCCTTCGATGACTTCGCCAACAACGTCGCCTTTATGCGGAACGCGCACCTCGCCGACGTTCGTGCCGCACACCATGCCGTTGCAGCAGACGAAGCGGAACATACCGGCGAGCATCTGATAGCTGCTCGTTCCATCGTGGCTGTTCAACAGGATGATTTCGTTCGCCTCTTTGCCACTAATCTGGTCGGCATGGCGAAGGCGAATCATGTGCTTGGTGAAATCGCGCTTGTCGTCGTTGCGCACGCGCGTCTGCGCAACCATGAAGGGCTGGAACCCTTCGCGGCGCAGGCCGTTGAGTACATCGATCGTTGGAATATAGGTGTAACGCTTCGAGCGGCTTTCGTGCTTCTCAGCAGCGAATATCGACGGCGCGATGCTTTGGATTTGGTCATCCGTCAGGGGGAGTTCCGAACGGAGAACGGGCGCGTTATAACCTAACTTGGATGCGAGTTGCATTTTCAGTACTCCTAAATTGCGGTGTTGTGATATGTCCGAGAGCGGTTGCCGCCGCTTGATTCCCGGTATCGACACGCCGTGCTGTTTAGCGTGTCGATGTATGTATGATAGGACGAAATCTACAAAAAGTCAATACATGTAAATATATCTATTTATTGTGTTTACTGTCTGGCGTCAAGAAGTTTGCGTTCAAGGTCCTGCCCCGAGGACGAGTGAGGGAGCGGATCGTTCATTCCAGACGGGCGCGTAAGCGCCTGTCTTACTTCCTCCGGCGTAAAGCACGCGAGGACGCTCGTTGGTTCTGCTCGTCGGAGTCGGTCGGTCGCGGTAAGCCCGTTCTGCTGCGCGCACCGGCGCGGTCAAGGGAACGTGGAATACCGCAGAGCGCGCAGCGGTCGAGGATATGCCGCGAAAGTCCCTGACCGGGAAAGCCGGAGCGTGTGGCAGATTCAAGGACGTGAGCGACTGGCCGACTCCGACGAGCAGATACGCCCGACAACCTGTGCGACACAACTAGCAAGACCTATTAACTAGCGACAGCGTGCGCAGCGCCGCCAGGCGCAAAAGTCGGTGTTTCACTTGGTGTTTCGCAAGCTCGTCGATATAATGAGACGAGTTGGATCCCGTTCTACTCCTGCGGTGTTGGACGGAAAGGCTCGATGCGTTGCCGCGCTCCGAGCCTTTTGTTTTTTATCGATGACGGGATGCTCCGATTATGGCATCGATCTCATGTACCGCCCGTTTGTTCCGCCTCGTTCGCGTCGTTGAGAACGATGAAGAAGCTTGCCTTTCCGGCCAACTCAACTAGAGAGAATCCGTCCCAGACTTCAGCACCTCCTGAGCGGATACAGAGATTCCACACTGGGTAGAATCCGTAAGATGCTCTGCGCTATCAAAAAACGCGATGCCCCTTTGCTCGCCGACTTCCTGCCGTTGGCGAACGAGAGCTCGAGATGGCTAATGACGAGCATGTTGCTGTTGCGCTTCGATCTCAGCAGCTCATTTCTCGTGTGCTGCGCAACTGCACCCTTGCCCATTCCAAGGCTCGAAATAAAGCGTGCTCGCCGCACATCGTCTGCGAGATATTTCTTAACAAGGGCCAGTTGCCAGTCGCGAAGTTGAGTCGTTTGTTTTGGCGGTTGGTTCATAGGGGGCGTAAGGGTATGCTTGGATTCCAAATAAGCGCGCAGAAATCGACGTCTGGAACTCTTTGATCTGAGCGTGCAGGCTATGTCCACTGTTTTCGATGAACTGACCCCCGAAGGTTGCACCTATCTTTGGGGAATGTCTTGGGAAAATATACAGAACAAGCGAAGCTCGCTGCCGTTAAGGATTATTGCGCTGGCCATGACGGGCGCAAGGTCGTCGCGCGACGTCATGGCATCAACGTAGAATCGCTGCGTAGATGGGCAGCGCTTTACCGCGTACATGGCGCTGAAGGTGTGCAGGAGAAGCGTAGAGCGACCTATAGCTTAGAATTCAAGCTATCGGTTTTGCAACGTATGCGAAATGACGAATTGTCCTACCGCCAAGTTGCAGCCCTCTTTGATAACCGAAATTTCAACATCATTGGCAACTGGGAACACGCATACGACGAAGCGGCATGGCCGGCTTGTCGCCGTACGCTTCCGTGCGCCGCCCAAGAATGAAAAAGCCGTCAACTAAAAAGCCTCAGCCGAAGTCATATGATGGCAGCTCCCCTAGCCGCAAAGAGTTGCTGGCAGAACTGGATCATCTTCGAATGGAGAACGCATACCTAAAAAAACTCGACGCCTTAGTTCAAGCGAAGAAGCAAGAAGCGCAGCAGTAAAAGCGCGAATCGTGCTTGAACTAAGGCAACAATATCCACTCGCTGGCTTGCTCAAGGTGGCGGGCCTGGCACGGAGTACCTTCTACTATCAGAAGAAGGCGCTCGGGATTGCCGACAAGTATGCAAGCCTGAAGGTCCGGATTCGCTCGATCTTTGACGAGCATAAGGGGCGGTATGGCTATCGCCGCATCACTGCCGTGATACGGCAAGAAGGCACCAAGATCAACCACAAGACAATTCAGCGCCTGATGGGTGAACTTCGGCTGAAGTCGTACGTCCGGTTGAAAAAGTACCGTGCATTCAGAGGCGAGGTGGGCCTTGCGGCACCGAACATTCTTGAACGGCGATTCGATGCGAAGCGTCCGAACGACAAATGGGTAACTGACGTCACCGAGTTCAATGTCGGTGGCGAGAAGCTGTATCTCTCGCCCGTTCTCGACCTGTACAACGCCGAGGTTATCGCTTTCGAGATAGCCCGACGACCTCTGTTCGACATGGTTGGGACCATGCTCAAGAGAGCGTTCGCGCGCCTCGGACCGAACGACAGACCCATGCTCCACTCGGATCAAGGCTGGCAAGGCGGATTCAACCGGTCGTCGCAACACTGGATTGTTGAACAGATTTTAGGTATTCGTCCAGAGCTTCTGCAGGCGTCTTCCATCCAAGAGTTTTTCGCGGCCTTGAGTTCAACGTATTAGCAACAGCTTGGATTTCGCGAGTCCGGAAAAAACTTAGTTCGGTTTCAGCAGCAAGCGGCAGCGGCGGTAGACCTTCAAAAAATTGAGGAAGCTGACCGTCCTTCAATTCGTAGCGAACGACGGCTAGAGCCTCGGAGCAATTTGGGTCGAGGTCGATGACAAATGGGCTCAACGGTCCCAATTGCGGTTGGTTTGGATCGTACTCAAAAGTCAGTCGCAGCTCGATGTAGGGGACGAGCACACGGACTGCATCATCGGGTTCGCCATTATTTCTGGCCTCCCACGCCAGACGAAAACCGTCATAGCAGGCACTGGAAAAGTCCTCCAGCTGAAACTGCGCACTCCCGTCGGTAAGAAGCCGTCGAATGACTTCAGAAAGCGACGTCTTGCCACTGTTGTTGCGACCAACAACGACCGTAGTCAGATCCTCCAAGACGAGCTCGACATCTGAGAGAAGCCGGAAGTTTTTTATCCGAGCGTGACGCAACTTCATTAAGCCCCCGAAATAAAAATTTTCAACGTTAGCTTCGCGTATGTTAGATCATACGGATGTCGTTGTGGAGTCTCAGGGGGGCGACTAAGACTAAAGCCAATATTTTGCGACAACGCCGGTTATACTAATTGATTGAAATCTGCTAGCGAAGTCTCGGTTATCGACGCGTATATGACTATAATTTCGTATAACTAACTGAAAAAAGGGCGGCTAGTCTAATTGGAAGTTGCATGCCAACGCAGATATCGGTTGGTCAGGCTAGTCAGCCGGCTTCACCCAGGTGGTCGTGAAACCGAGGTCCCGCAGCATCGCGAACGTATTGCAGCATGTGACACTGTTGTCGCGGCACACGTCCGGGACGCGGCGATTTGCTCGCTTCTTCGCGGGTGAAGACACTTCAATTGAGACTACGACGCGATTGTCAGGGTCTGCCGCGGCATAAGCGATCAAAAATGGATCCCTGCCTACCTCGTCAAGTTCAGTGTCGTCAAGGTCAGGCGCATAGCCTTTTGCGATGACTTCTGTCACGATTCCTGGGTCAGCATCCTCATCGAGGACGAGCTTTTTATACACATCAGCGCGGTTGAGCCACGTCACGAGTGCATCCTTTTTTGCCTTGCCACCACCATCTCGAACTTCTTCCAACGTCTCGAGCGGCATCTTCACATGGCCGAGTTCCGCCATGTGAAGCAGCCAATCCCAGAAGACAGGCACCATCTCCATCGAGTAATAGTCGCGGTTGGCGGTGATCAGGACGTTCGCGTCAAGAAGGTAAAGCTTTGTACCACCCGTCATGTCACGCTGCCCCTACCAACTCTTGAACATTGGTCGGTCGAACGCCCAGGATTCGACCGGCCTTCGTCGGCGTGACAAAGCCTTCTGCGATTGCTCGACGCGTAACCTCGACAAGGGCGTTCCCAACTCGATGGCGTTTGACAACGTAGTAGCTTGGGCCACTAGTTGATTCGGCTGCTTGTTCTTTCTTTCTTGCGCGCTCGACTTCCCATTGGCGTCGAAACTCCTCCGCTAAATCCAACCATTGTTTGCGACTGATCTGATGGCGTTTGAGAAGTCGATAAACAACAAGGGCGCGGCTCACCTTACGCCTGCTCGCAAAATCACTAATCGCATCGATTAGTCCTTGCCGGTCGTCGCCCATTGGCCGAAACGCTTCCATTTCAGCCTCGGGTAGAAGAATTTCGCTTGCGACGTCATTGCAAAACTGCTCGATCTTCTGCTCAATGTCAGCGCCGCTCAATCCGGTACGTCCGAGCCAAATATGGGCAAGCTCGTGAAGCAAAGTGAAGGACCACGCGACTTTTGCGTCTTGGTCATTGACCACAATAAACGGGGCAACCTTTTCCGCGAGCGCAAAGCCTCGGAAGGTGTCAGTGCTCAGCGCTGTGTGATGCGTTCCGAGGTTTCCGATGAGCAGGACAAAAACACCGAGCTTCTCGGTCAGTCCGCGAATGTAATTGAACGAGTCTTCGATCGACTTTTTGCCACGGAATGCAGTCAAATCAAACGAGAGGCGCTCGCAAATAACCTTTGCTGCTACCGCTACAGGCTGTGCCAACGTGATGCTACCAACGAAATCCAAGGGCTGTGCTTCGTCGGCGTCTTCAAGGATGGACCGTACCAGACGCTGTCGGACAAATACATCGCGGACGAGTGCATCCAGTTTAGGCGCAGTCTCGAACGCCTGCCCCCCTGGCAGGGTACGGAAGTCTTCGCCGCGCTGGCTTTTCGCCGGCGGCTGCTGAAGATAAAACGTGAGGAGCGGACGACGATAGAGCTTGGCCATTCTGAGAAGCAATGGACGGCTCGGCGGTTTGCCGCCTCCTTCGTACTCTTCCAACGCTTCCGAACCGCTTTGGCGAACGCCACCAAGCTGCAACGCCTTGGCAGCCTCGTCGATGCCGAGGCCAGCAGTGCTTCTAGCCCATATGAGAATTTCGGGATTGACCTGCGGCATGTGTCGTATCGGTACTTGGATGCTGAGCGTGAGTCTTCGATCGCTGGTCGAAAGGTTATCACACACGATAAAGGGTCGGATTCTCAGTTTTGATGCTTTGCCCGCCGTCTTGATTTAGTAAAACAGACTGCGCAGATCCTTTTCCTTTGCTCAGCGCGAAAACCGTCCCGTTGCAATCTGCCACGACTTCATATCGTCATCCTCAACCCAGCTTGCTGCGAGCTCACACGCCGCGCGCGCAGCCGCAGCATTGATGTCGCCATTTTGGATTGTCACTTCGACGCTCCCAGTCCCGTTTTCTGCAGCGAGTTCGCCATCACGAGGCGGCGTAAAAGAGATGCCCGTTTGCACCAGCAGCTTGATCAGGTCCTCGGGCGAGTTCAACGGATCGAACGTATCCAAGTTCACAGCCACCACACGATTCGAATCGGCAAACGCGGCGAACCCCGCGCGCAGGTTTAATTCTTTATCAGTCATCGTCCTATCCTCAATGTCGGCGCCCTGTGCGCCGGCCAGTGCTGCGCACTGTATCAAAGCACCGCAGTCGATGGGATACGCTTAAGTTGCCGTCCGACGTACGGCGACCCCCGCGTAGTAGCGCGCCACCTCCTCGAGGACGCGCTGCTTTTCGGCCTGCACGTAGATGGTCGTGGTCTGCAGCGACACGTGACCGAGCACTTTTTGGACGACGTCGACCGGGACATCGTCCGCTACGGATTGCGTCCCGAAGGTGTGCCGAAACGCATGCGCATTCACCTGCCCCAGCCGCATGCGCTCCTCCAGGTCCAGCGAATCCATCGTTTCGACGAGCGTCTGGGTCATCCGGCCGATTAGCCGGTTGAGCCCATCGGCGGTGTAGCCGGTTTCAGTCAGGGCCGCAGAAGTATGTTCATCTGCGTTGACGACTCGCGCTTGCCGGTGGCGGCGACGCGACGCGTCGGTCCACGGGATGATGATTGGCGCCAGCAAGGGGCCAGTTGGATCCGGACTATCCCTTTCGCCTACGCTCTCTTCGTCGAAGCGGCCATCGAAAGTCCGCGCTCGATCCTGCCAGTGCGCACGCAACGCGCTGAGCGTCGCAAGGCTCACCGGCACCGTGCGCTCGCGACGCCCCTTGCCCACGATGGTCAGTTCCCACACCGGACGATCGAGCGTGCCGTAGACAGACGGCTTCAGACCCTCGCGGCGCGCCGACGCGGCCTCTTCGCGACGCAGTCCCGAATCGCCCATCAACAGCACCGTCGCGCGTAACGCCCGCCATTGCGAGGCGAGCGGATCCGCACATCGCACGTCGAGTTCATCGCGGAGCTTGCGCCATAACTCGGCCGGCAACGCTCGGTCGATCTTCATCGAGTTCGCGCGCCGAATAATCGGCGGATCATTGACTGCCACCCACGGGTTGCCGGCCAGATAGCGCACGTCGACGAGCCACGCGAACGCGCTGCGCAGGAGTCGCACCGCGTAGCGCTGCGACTCCGGCAGCAGCACCGCCGAGCCATCCGCCGTTGCAGTCGATTTGGATGCAGCAAAAGGACGCCACCGCGGCGAATGGCGCGCGAAGCGCTCGCCCACGAAACGCGGATCGGGCTTTTTCAGGAAATCCTTGTAGGCCTCGCAATCGTCGACTTTCAGGTCGCTCAGCGCCTTGCCGCGCAACACCACCGCCCACAGTAAAAATCGCTCGAGTTCCTTGGTGTACGCGCGCAGCGTCTTCGGCTGATCGCGGTAGCGGTTCAGATACGCGCGCACCGCATCGAGATCGTGATTGGCCTGGATGTAGCAGAACGCACTTGACCGGTTCTCGCCATCGGCGCCGGACAACGCGTGCGGCACCGACAGGCGTTCGAGCGGCGCGAGCCGAAGACGCGGTAACGTTCCAAGCGGTCCCCGGTCCGCGTAATACTCGGGGACTACTTCGACGAGTTCATCCGCGACCAGCGGCACGCCGTCGCGCTCTTCCGAATCGACATCGATCTCGACCGTGAGCTGCAGCTTCGCCTGGTGTTTCCGCAACCAGCTCACGATGGCCCGCGCCCGACCGCGCCCGATGCGCGGAATCGAACGCCACCAGCTGGCGCCGCGCCGGTTGCAGAAAGCCAACAGTTCGCCGAGCGTGGCGATGCCCTCCCCTTTCAGCCGGCGCGCGATGCGCGGACGCAGCCACGCACCGATCGGGTGATCCGCGTGCGGGGTGGCCGCCACGAGTTGCGCCGCTTCGGTCACCATCCGGAAAGTCACGGCGGTGAGCAACGGGCGACCGTGCTGTTTAATTGACGCGCGCAGGTGCGTGGCGAGCGCCGACGAGCCGTGCGCCATCGCGAGCTGTACCAGCGAATCGAGCATGCCGTTCAGGTGCCGTTCCATCGCGGCCGGTGTGGCCGCATGCGCGTCTTCATCCGGGTCGTAGTAGGTGCGCGCGATGATCGCTGGCGCGATGCGCTGCACGAAGGCGCGCAGCGCCGTGAAATCCTTGGTCGTGAAGCCTCGTTCGATCGCAACCGTAGCGACCGGTGAGACGTTCGTTTTCGACATCGACTTACGCTCAGGCATCACCGCCCTCCTCGCTATCTGCGTCGTTACCTTCGTCGTCGTCACCGTCCTTGTGGTCACCTTCGTTGTGGCCACCTTTCTTGCGGTGGTGCTCGTCGACGCCGTGACGCTGAGCCTCGATATCGCTCAACGGCGGGACAAGATCCGCCTCCGGCGGCCGCACCCGTATGCCGAGTCCGGCCAGCACCGCGTGAGTTTGCGCGAGAAACACCTCGGGCCAGGTCGCACAGAGAAACTCGAATGCCACGCGCGCGTCGCGCACCGCGTCCGCGAGCCGCGCGTTTTCTGCGGCGTAGGCGGTGACGTCGAAATCGGTCACCGGGCGCGCACCATACATCACGCGCTGGATGAACACCACCGCGCCGTAATCGGCGATGAAGTCGATCACCGGTACGAAGCGTGACTCTTTATATAGCGGTGCGCCGTAGGTCTCGGCGAGCGCGATGACCACGGCCAGTTCCATGCGCGTGGGCTTCACTGGAAGTAAGGGCACGGTGTCACCATGCGCGGTGAGCCACGCCGCGGCCGCGGTGCGTTTCAACGTGATGGATTCATCGACCTTCAAGACCACGCGCGCGACGTCGGGCGTGGGGGCTTCATCGGGCCAACGATCATTTTGATCGCGCGGATCGCCCGACCGTCGTAGCCAGCCGTCGCCGCCGAAGTCACCACCATCGTCCGGATCACCGGAATCGCTCGGAAAGTCTTGTGCCACGGGGCCCTGCCCTCTCACGCGTTTTGAAATGGGCCGATTCTACCCCTGAAACGCTATCCCGATATTATACGATTATCAGGATAAGATTATTGATAGATTCAAAATATTGACGGTGCGCTCGATGTGCTGCGGATGCGACGTGGCGTTGTAAAGGCCTCGCCGCCGGGGCATGGAGCTACTTACTCTCCCCTACAGCCGGCGCGACCATCCTTACGGTCAACGACGCCTTCCTTCATGTCTCCTCCTTGCTTCGCGAAAAAATGGTGGGGCGGAACTTTTTTGAAGTATTTCAAAACGAAGCTGACGCAAATGACACGGGTCACTGGCAAAAGACAGCTTGGCGAACCGGCCAAGCTTCGCTTCGAGAAGACGTCGCTGATCGGCATTTCTATATCGAGCACGACGACATGCGGCGCCCAGGCCGACGGCGCATTGAACACGGCGCTGCCCTTAGTGAGAACGAGCTTTATCCTTCGCCGGTAAGTATGGCCGCCAATGCTTCGGCGCCGACGGGAGCGCGAGCGATCTCTGATCGTAGTAGTTTGGAACGACACATCCGACTTGGGCCTCATGCATTCTTCAAGCCAATCGAGAACGGGATTTGCTGTCTCCGATTGATACCCGATCCTCTTCTGTCTCGAATGCCCAATGGTGCCTAAACCAAAGTCGCGAAAACCGATCCGTAGCGTGGCAAAAGCGGCAAGGCATAAGAAGGTCCTTTATCTCCCGCTCGATCCGGATTCGGTCGCACAAATTTCGATCCAGGTCCGCATGGCACTTGAAGTCGCCCGTGCCGGGCAAGGCGACGCGGCGACTTTGCGTTGCCTAGCGCAAGCCGTGGCCTTAACAGGATTGATCGCAGCGGTCGGGCACGGCGAGATCGACGAGCGAAGCCTTGCCTCCGCCGAGGCTGCGCTTACTGGCGTCCTCGCGTCGGGAAATTTAAGCGGTTGGGGATTGAGCACGGATGAGATGGCAATTGCGACAGCGGTGGTCAACGAGCATGACCGTCAGCTTAGAGAGACGCGCCTTGACGTTGTTGTGCGTGCCTTTGAACAAATCGAGCGAGGGCTTGGAACGGGGATGACGCTCGCCGGTCTGTTCGCGCTTCGGCGGCTAGTTCTTCATGTTCGGTAACCTCGCATTAGAAAGATCATGCAATTATCCAACGGCGTTGCATGTTAAGACGGTAAACCGATGCCTAGCTAGACGTTCAAGAACCTTGTTTGAGGAGTGTTCAGAAGTTATGACCGGCATAGCTATTAGCCATCGATCAAGCGCTCACGGAGTCGATTGCGTGGTAGACGTCGCGCACCGCTCGTGCGCAAGAAATTCTAATCGGCATGATTGCGCATGATCTGCGCAATCCGCTCGGCGGCATCGTTATGTCCGCCCATTACCTGATTCGTAACGAAGCGCTGGGCGGGGCACATATTGAGCAGCGCTGAGGCGATGGAAAAGATTGTTGCGGATCTGCTCGATTTTGCTCAAGTACGTATGGGCGGGCAATTTTCAATTCGAAGCCAAAAGATGTCATTACGCGACGTTTGCAACGATGCAGTTGGAGAACTGCGTGTATTTCACCGAAGCGCTCCATCGCTCCATCGAACTCGACGTACGTGATCGACTAGACGGTCACTGGGATCGGATTCGAGTCAAGTAAGTGATCTCCAATCTCATAAGTACTACTCTCAACCATGACGACCATAATGCCCCGGTCACGGTGAGCGCATCAAAAGCAGATGGGTGCGTGAGGCTTGATGTTCATAACCTCGGCGAAACCATTCCTTAGGATGCGCAGGCAGATTTTGATCCACTCAAGCGCATCCCAAACAATGGGGAGGCGGGGCATAAGAAAGCCACGGCATTGGACGCGGTCTTTTCATCATCAAGGGAGTTGCCGAGTGCACGGCGGGTCTGTATCAGTCGTGTCCAACCATGAATCCGGCACAACATTTATGGTCGTGCTGCCGATCGCCTACCATCATGCTCATAATAAATCCGAGCTGGTGCAGGCTTCTATGACGAGCCTCCAGTAAGAGGCTTGTGCGCGCCAGTCCTATAATGAATCATGAATCTTCTCCGGCGTGGCGAGATCCCTATGGAAGCAAGGTATCGAGGGCATCGATTGATCATCGAACTGCTTCCCGTTGACGAGCGCGCGTTGACGCTTAAGATCGTTAGCTTAGACGGGTTCAGTTGGCCTCTTCTGACTTTCGAGGTAGGGGAAAGCTGTGACTTGGTTTATCGCGCTTCGCTCGACCATGGCATGCAACTGATCGACGAAGCGTGCAGTGATCGTCTCGCCTTCCCATGGGATGAAAATCAACCGCGGTTATAGCCATCTTAATCTCTTAATCAACTTTTGGTTTAAGGAGCCCAATTTTAGGCCTCTTTAAAGATGTTCAAAGGAGTCCCGCTTCTGCCCATTGACGCCGTCGTAAGGCGTCACTGCTTTTCGTGTTTCAACGCCACGACCTAAGATCAGCCTTAGCAGGCTGTTGAAATACCCTTTGCGCGGTCATCCGTGCGTAAGGGAGAGACGTTGATTTAAAGAATTCGACGACACAGAGACAGAAGCGATGCGCGGCCCCGACAGCTACACTGAATCGATGTTCACGATGTCCAGACTGGACGATTTCGTTCCGGCCAATCATCCGCTGCGACCGATTCGCCTGTGGCTGAACGAGGCGCTCAGGCGCATGGACGAGGTGTTTTCGCGCATGTACGAGAGCGAGGCCAAGGGCGGTCGCCCGAGCATCGCGCCGGAGAAACTGATACGCGCGCTGTTGTTGCAGGTGTTGTATTCGATTCGCAGCGAACGCATGCTGATGGAGCAAATCTCCTACAACATGCTGTTTCGATGGTTCGTCGGACTGGCGATGGATGATGCGGTCTGGGACCACTCTACCTTCAGCAAGAACCGCGACCGGCTGATGGTCCACGATGTCATGGTCAGCTTGTTCAACGAGACTGTCGAGACGGCGCGCGTGCAAGGTCACCTGTCGGGCGAGCACTTCAGCGTCGACGGCACGCTCATTCAGGCGTGGGCGGGACACAAGAGTTTCGTGCCCAAGACAAAGTCGGATGACGATTCGCCGCCTGAGGGCGGAGACGGCTCGCAGGAGAACTGGCGCGGCGAGAAACGCAGCAACGACACCCATGAATCCAGCACGGACAGTCAGGCGCGCTTGTTCCGCAAGAGTCGTGGCACGGGCGCGGTGCTTTGTTACATGGGTCACGTGCTGACCGATAATCGGCATGGTCTCGTGGTCAACGCACAGGTCACGCAGGCCAATGGCACGGCCGAACGGGATGCGGCCGCGCAGATGCTTGCGGATGCTGCGCAATTTGCCGGTACGACCATAACGGTCGGTGCTGACAAGAACTACGATACGGCGGGCTTCGTGGCGACGTGTCGCGAGAACAACGTGACACCGCACGTGGCGCAAAACGATGCACGCGCGGGCGGTTCCGCGATTGACGCTCGAACCACACGATGGCCAGGCTATGCAATCAGTCAGTGCAAACGCAAACGCATCGAGCAGGTGTTCGGATGGGCAAAGACCGTTGGCAGAATTCGGCAGGCGATGTATCGAGGTCTGAAGCGAGTCGACCAGCTCTTCGTGCTCACTCAGGCGGCGTACAACCTCACTCGCATGCGAACGCTTGCTGCTAAGGCAGCTTGAAAGAGTAAGCGAGAAGGAACGCGGCATCGGCGGCATCTGAATCAAGGAGAATCGGCGTCAATTTATTTGGAACATTCCAACGCGCTAGCTCTTCCGAATAATCGAGCCCACGTTCATTGAGGCATATTTCAACAGCCTGTTAGAGCTCGTCCGACTTCTTGAGCCAGGCACCTCGCCCCCAAACCGCTTATGGCAAGCGCATCCTATCTATCGTAAGCGCTAAAACGAGCACACCTTTCTTCGAGGGGCGTTAAGAGCGACGATTGCGTCCGCAACCTACATGAACCGCACCCCATTTTCCAGTATCGCGCCGTCGACCCGTCGAACGCCACGGCGATGATTCATTTGCCAGCTGCTTTCGTCCATTTGCGAATCAAATCATCTTCGGCCTGCGTAGATTGGTTGTGACGATTGGTCACGGACAGAATTGACGATTCGGATTCACTCGGCGACCGCGGTTGCGTTCGGCTCTCTGTAATTAGCGAACTTCGAGGTTTGTCCAATGCCTGGATTCAAGCAATTGCAGGGGTCAAGGTTCCGATAGAACTGCGCGAGACCGTCTTCCGCCTGATAGAGATGGCCGACGTTATGCTCTGCCGGGTACTTAGCACCTCGCGCGTCGCAGATTCTCAGAAGTTCATGCTCGGTCGCAACACAATCCACGCCTCTACGTACGATGTAGTCTTGATGAAACACGTGACATAGAAAATGCCCATAGTAAAGCTTTAAGACAAATTTTTGGTCGAGGTTCTCAGGCAAGTTTTCAAGCCAGTCCCTATCATTCCTTCTTAGAGCTATGTCGAGCGCTACGATGTCTTCGACTTCCCGTCGGTGGACGGCGCGATATCGGACTGCAGCACTCGCCGCAACGAATCGGTGCAAGAACGCTTTTCCGGCCTCGGCATCCGTACATTCAAAAAATTCGGCGTTAGCGGGCTCCAACGACGATGTCAAGAATTTGCGCACTTGGTTTGCAGAGGAAGCCGAGACTTTGACTATCAAATGATGTTCAAAACGCCGTCGCATGTCCTGCATTCGTTCGGGTAGGTGATTAGGCATCAGCCGGCTCATCCACTGAAGTAACCGGTCAGAAGTTCCTTCGCCTGCAAAACCCAGTCGAGCCAAGGCTGAGTCGAACCGACTTTTCGCTGAGAATAGAGCGGGGAGCCTGCGCGTCCCTAGAAGTTTAATGGCAAGAAACAGGTCTTTGCCGTATATTGCCGCCGTGTCGTAGGCATCGCGATGAAGGTATTCGCCGGCAATCGGTATCGTGGAGCAACCTGTAAGGAGGTAACGACGAACATCGGTCAGATATGATTTTTCATTTGTTCCAATGTAATAGGTTGTGGTCGCGTTTTCTGAAGGGAACGTATCCAGACGAACCGCGAAAACCATTACCTTTCCAGCGCAACCCGCTGCTTCATGCAGGCGAAGTGGGTCCGCATTATATCGGGCTGGCGTCGGCGCGTTCACATCCCGCACGTGCTCCGAGTATGTGTTATCTGAGGCAGCTGCATCCGTGTAATGCACATCCTCTTCGCCGAAGTGCCCCGCCTCTAAGCGAGACAAGATTTCCTCAGGTTCAGTTCCAAGGTCAATCCCGAGATGGTTCACGAGCTCAATATGTCCATTCAAGTCGACCCGCGCGTACAGCGCGAGCTCTGTGTACGCAGGACCACGTCGAACTAGTGAGCCTCCCGAGTTATTGCAAATCCCACCGATGACGGAGGCGCCAATACATGATGACCCGATAACAGAGTGCGGCTCGCGTTGCAATGGCCTGAGGACTCGCTCAAGCTGATCCAGCGTTGTTCCAGCCAAGCAGACGACCTGCTCTCCTCCGAGGACGAGATGCAACTGCCGAATCCGAGTAGTGTTGATAACCACAACCTTGCGACCGTAGTCGTCGCCATTCGGTGTGGACCCGCCAGTGAGCCCTGTATTCGAAGCCTGCGTTATTACAACTGCGTTCTGCTGTACGCATGCTGAAAAGGCACGCCACATCTCGCGTAAGGATCCGGGTCGCACGACGGCAAGCGCCGGGCCGTCGCCAAAGCGAAATCCGCTAGTGAAACGACGGGTAGCCGGCTTATCGGTCAGAACATAGCGCTCGCCGACAATCGAGCGAAGCGAGTGCAAGAGGTCGCGAGCTGCTCGACCTGTATCAATCGATGATACGTCTGCCATTTCATTTCTGGCATTACGTGACCAACGAGCGGAATTCTTCTTTAGCCGACGCATAAACTTGCTCTGGACTCGTGCGGAGGAACTGCGCAGAGGAACCGCTCTGCGCAACTTCGTTCCTGATGTTTGGGTGATTGGGCCAGCGTTTAGTTTCAGAAAATTTATGGACCTTCAAAGCGAAGCACTTGCATTAACGCGAACATTTTGGCCTAGTCGCCGCAACTCATGACGGTAACGCTGCGCCCTCTCGCGATACTCTCGCGCATTGCGAGCTATAAAAGCTGCTTCTTCATCGGACAGGGTCCGTAACGCCTTCGCCGGGCTGCCGATAATCAGAGAGGAATCCTTAACCACCTTGCCTTGCGGCACGAGTGCGCATGCGCCGACAAGACACCTATTCCCAATAACTGCGCCATTCAGCACTACAGCCTGTATGCCAACGAGGCTTGCCGCACCAACTTGGCAGCCATGCAGCACTGCCATATGTCCAATCGACACGGAGTCGCCTATAACAACAGGATAGCCGGGGTCAGCGTGGATTACGGCACCATCCTGGATATTCGAATCGGGCCCAATTACAATTTTCTCGTTATCGCCGCGGATGATGACCCCTGGCCAGACGGATGCACCCTCTGCAATTTCCACGTTTCCAATCACGATAGCGTGACTGGAAATGTAGGCATCGGGATGAATCCTGGGGCTGAATTGGCCGATGCTATATTCGGCCACTACGCACTTACCACACTCGCGACGTTGGCCGCGACGCCTTCTGCTTCGGCAATCAAACGAGCGCGAACGTCCTTCTTTGTGATCTTCCCGTACGCTGATTTGGGAAGTGCATCCCAGTAGACGAAGCGTCGCGGCCATTTGTATTTGGCCAGACGACCGTCAAGATACGCTAATAGTTCCTCATCCGAGACGGCGAGGCCGCCCCGACGCACGATGACGGCAACGCCGATTTCACCCCACTTTTCGTCTGGCATGCCGAGCACAGCAACCTCTTGCGCGCCTGGGTGCTGCAAAAGTACTTCCTCGACTTCTCGTGGATAGACGTTGGAGCCACCGGAGATATACATATCGGAAGAACGTCCCGTCACATACAGGAAGCCATCGCGGTCGATGTGACCGAGGTCGCCTGTGTGAAACCAATTGTGCTTAAAAGCTTTCCTGTTAGCTTCCGGATTGTCGTCGTATCCCACCATGACAGCGGGACCGCGCACGCAGATTTCGCCGGTCTGAAACGGTGCTAGTCGATTACCTTCGTCGTCGAGAATGGCGACGTCAATTCCCGTTCTTGGATAACCACACGTTCCGACCCGTGCGTCCGCCGCATCGTCATCTTCTCTGTGCATCCACGTTGGGAGCACGGTGATATTGCCAGTTACTTCTCCTAGCCCATAGTATTGGACGAGGACCGGTCCCAACTTCTTAAGCGCATGCTTTTGGTCAGCGCGGTACATCGGAGCACCAGCATAAATCAAGAACTTGAGAGAGCTGTGATCGTAGCGGTCAACGCTTTCGTGCTCACTGATGACCTTGACGATTGTTGGCACGGTGAACATATTATCCACACGGTGTTTTTCAACCAAACACCAAACCTCTTCAGCGTCGAGGCGATCACCGCTCGGTATCACGCTTGCGGCGCCGCGAGCTGTGTTGACCAGGGCGTGAATACCTGCGCCATGGGATAGGGGCGCGACAACCAACGAGCGAGATCGATGGTCGATACCGGGCATTAGGTCTGCAAGGTGATTTGTGATGACGAACGCCATCTGTCCGTGGGTCAGGGTTCCGGCCTTCGGACGACCGGTAGTGCCAGATGTGTAGAAAAACCAAAGGGGGGCGTCCCTATCTACTTCCGCCGAGTTGAAGTCTGTGCTCGGCGCGCCAGCGAGTTCCTCGTAATTTAGCTCCCCGTCGCGTGGCTTACCAAGCGCGACGACGGTCTTTAGAACCGGCGACACCTCGCGAACAGCGTCAACGTAATTCTCGAACCCACTGTCATAGATCATCACGCTCGCGCGGCTAGATTGCCCTAGATAAGCGGCCTCCGGAGGTGCAATTTTATAGTTTGTAGGAACCCAAATGGCACCGAGTTTGAAC
This sequence comes from Caballeronia sp. TF1N1, assembly GCF_022878925.1. Classification (NCBI taxonomy): domain Bacteria; kingdom Pseudomonadati; phylum Pseudomonadota; class Betaproteobacteria; order Burkholderiales; family Burkholderiaceae; genus Caballeronia; species Caballeronia sp. TF1N1. The sequence goes on along the minus strand of NZ_CP084630.1, from coordinate 106,873 downwards.
GCAGCCCACGCGCTTTCAAAAAGCGCGATATTGTTGCGGGAATGCACCAGCACTCGGTCTCCCGGCTTAACGCCCTCTTGACGTAAAGCAACACAAACAGCGTTCACTCGCGCGTTGATTTCTTCCCACGTCCACGTCCTTTCCGACGTGATAAAGCCAGGTTCTTTGGGAAAGCGTCGAGCAACCTGAGTCAGGAGGTCACCCAAATTCATAACGGTGGTAAGCATGTCAATCCTCAATACAATGCGTCTTTCGACCAGATGTGCGTTAAGCTGTTCGCTCAAGGATGCTTAAGTAGTTAGTGACGGCAGCACCGCCCATGTTGAATACGCCGGCGAAAGTAGCGTTCGGAATTTGCATGTCGCCGGCTTCGTTGGCGAGTTGCATGGCTGCCATAACGTGCATAGAGACGCCTGTGGCACCTATCGGATGCCCCTTGGCTTTCAAACCGCCCGAGGGATTAACCGGCAACTTCCCGTCCTTGGCCGTAACGCCGTCAAGGATGACCCTGGCACCTTCGCCAGACTTTGCAAGGCCCATCGCTTCGTATTCAAGCAGTTCTGCAATCGTGAAACAGTCGTGGGTCTCGACGAAAGAGAGGTCGTCAAGCGTCAACTTAGCTTGTTCGAGCCCATGCTGCCAAGCGCGTTGCGCGCCTTCAAACCGAGTCTTGTCGCGCCTAGAGAGCGGGAGGTAATCGCTGATCTGCAAGCTCGAACGAAACGCGATTGCGCGGCGAGGACTTGTAGCAACGTTATCGGCGGCAATGATCATCGCGGCGGCCCCGTCAGAAATCAGAGAGCAATCGGTACGCTTGAGCGGCCCCGCAACGAAAGGATTTTTTTCAGACGGATTGCGGCAGAAGTCGAATCCGAAGTCGCGACGCATGTGAGCATACGGGTTAGCCATGCCATTGCGATGATTCTTTGCTGCGATAGCGGCAAGTGCGTCGGACTGATCGCCATACTTGTCAAAGTAGGCTTGCGCGATTGTCCCGAAGATGCCCGCAAAACCACCAGGCACACCGGCTTCCTCTTTTGCGTACGAGCACTTTTGCAGGATGTCCCCCACTTCCTTCGTGGGAATTGAAGTCATCTTTTCCATGCCGATCACGAGCGCGTATTTCGAACGTCCCGAGCGCACAGCGTCGAGTGCCGAGTACAGAGCTGCGGAGCCGGTCGCGCATGCGTTCTCGCAACGCACGGTCGCAGCATAGCGAAGGCTGGGAATTGAATTGAAGATAAGTGCCGACGGGAAATCCTGATACACAAATCCCGCATTAAAAGTTCCTATGTGAACCGAATCGATAACACTGGCGTCAATCCCTGCGTGCTCGATGGCACCTGACGCGGACTTAGAAATCATTTCTTCAGGTTCGAGCGCATCGAGCTTTCCAAACGGAAGATGACTCCACCCGATGATGAGAGGTTGAGCGGTCACGATAAATTCCTCCAAGTTAGTACTAAATTTCAAGCACACCAGCGGCAATGAATCCGCCATCGACGGCGAGCGTTTGTCCGGTTACGTAAGAGGCGTCATCTGAAGCGAGAAAGGAGACGACGCCGGCAATTTCTTCTGGGGCACCGTATCGCTTCATGGGCACTTGCTTCAGAAAATTGTCCCTGGTGGTGTCGGAGTGCAGTGTTGCCACCATTGGAGTTTCAATGGGACCAGGAGCAATGGCGTTTGCAGTCACGCCTTGAGCTGCCAGTTCGATCGCCATCTGTCGGGTCAATCCAATGACGGCAGACTTAGACGTCCCGTACGCTGTTCGACCTGCGCTGGCTCGAATACCAGCTACAGACGCGATGTTGATGACCCGACCCCAGCTTTGCTTCTTCATGTGCTGGACGGCCTGTTGTGCGAGGAGCATAGGTCCCGTCACATTGACATCCATCACTGCACGCCAATGCGCGAGCGGATAAGACTCAAAGGGGTAAGTTTTAGCAATGCCTGCGTTGTTGACCAGAACATCGCAGCGTGCAAAGTGCGCCACAATCTGTTCGAACGCCGCATGAATCGAGGCATCACTTCCGACATCTAGCGTGACCGCGATCGCGGTGTGTCCTTGGGCGCAGAGCTCTTGAGCAAGCGACTCAGCTGCGTCGAGATTTAGGTCGCCCAACACAACGCTAAAGCCGTCGGCTGCTAGACGTTTTGCAATCGCAGCTCCAATGCCCATTGCGGCGCCAGTGACGAGCGCGACGCGACCATTCGAATTAGCCACACGACGTGCTTTTGATACTTCTGTGTTAGTGGTATCCCGCATGATAATTACTCCGCAAGCGGTTCAGATATGGGCCGAAGAGAGGAAACCCGTGGATAACCAAGGGACGAAGGTCACAACGAGGAGCGCAATCAGTAACGCGAACATGTAACGCCACACCTTCGGGCCAACGCCGTCCGGCGAAACCTTTCCGATCGCACACGCTGCATAAAAGCCAACCCCGAATGGTGGTGCAAATAGGCCGAGCCCCATCGCAAGGATGACGACCATCGCGTAGTGCACGTCGTTGACGTGAAGTGCTCTTGCGACAGGGAAAAGCAACGGCCCGAACAGAACGATAGCGGGGATACCTTCCAGCACGCTGCCGAGGATTGCGAAACTAACGATCGTCACCAGCATGAAGCCAATCGACCCGCCGGGCGCGCTCTGCATCAACGCGACAAGTTGGTTTGAGAAACCAGAGCGCGTAAGGGCCCAAGCCATCGATGTTGCCAAACCGATGATAAGGAGAATCGCGCCTGAGAGAGCAGCGGCGTCTACAAGCATGGTGTAGAGCCGTTTAAGCTGCACGTTGCGGCCGACGGCTCGTGCAAGCAAAGCGAATACGAGCGTGTAACCGACAGCGAGAGTCGATACCTCCGTCGCCGTCGCAACGCCTTCAACCACGGCGACCCGGATGAGGATGGGAAGCAACAGCGCAGGGAACGCCGCGAGGAAGGTCAGGCCGATCTGCTTAAGCGAAGCGCGTTTCAGTGTCGGTGCCGGACCCGACCGCGCGCGTAGCCAGCAAACCACTGCAATTGCCAACGTTGCTACGACCGCCGGAAGCAGACCGCCAACGAACAAGGCGCTGATCGACACACCGCACACGGCTCCGATTGTTATAAGTACTAGGCTCGGCGGGATGGTTTCGGTCATAGCCCCGGATGCACTAAGGAGCGCGGCCAGCTCATCAGGATCAGAGCCGTGCTTCTTCATCTCCGGGAACAGTGCGGGTGCGACAGCGGCCATGTCGGCGGCTTTCGACCCCGAAATGCCAGAAACAAGAAAAATCGCCCCTAATAGTACGTATTGCAAGCCGCCGCGAACATGTCCAAGCAGCGAACACATGAAGTTGACGAGCGACCGCGCAAGTCCGCTAATTTCAAGAAGCGTACCAAGCAGAACGAAGACTGGGACCGCCAACAGCACCAAGTTAGCCATGCCCTCGTCCATGCGGCTAACGACGATAGCAAGCGGAGCATGTGTGACAAGCACCAAATAACTCACCGTCGCGATTCCAAATGCAAAGGCGATAGGCGTGCCGAGAATAATTGCTCCGCCGACGATTGCAATGAAAAAAATGAGTAGGTTCAAATTGCCCATAGACAAAAGCGCGGGAGCGCTGAACCAAAGAGCAGCCGCGACAACACCGACGGTAGCAAATGCCGCAACACACGACTTCAAGCTGTTCAACATAAACAATTTCGTGATGGCGACTATAAGCATCAGCGCAGCACCCACAGGAAGTGCGGCAGCGCGAAAACCGTCAGGCATACCAAGCGCTGGAGTTGTAATGTCCATCTGCTCGCTAGCGTGGTGAGTCGCAGGAAGCATAATCATCGCGACGAACACGCAAACAGTCAGGGACGCTACACTCTCCGCCCACGCTTGTGCGGCTGGCGACCACTTCTTGACGACGGCGGTCATCTTCATGTGTTCGCCACGGCTCAGAGCCAGTACCGCGCCAAGCATAGCTAGCCAACTGAACAGTGCAGATGCCACTTCGTCGGACCAAACGAGTGGATCGTTCAAGGCATACCGCCAAATCACCCCACAAAAAAGAACGCCAACTTCAATGGCAAGAATCGCGGCAGCGGCAAGCTCCACGACGCGGACAAGCGCCTTGGCCAATACGGCAGACAGGCGGATCGACTGAGCGGCATCGGAACCATGCGTAAGGGAATGCGTGGTTTGCATGACGATTACCCCAACTTTCCAGAGTATTTCTCAAGAAGCGCCCAAGCCTGCGGCCCGAACTTTTTTTGCCATTCAGCGTAGAAGCCAGCCGCTTGGAGCTGTTGGCGGAAAGACGCCTTGTCAACTTCGTTGAATGTCAGGCCAGTGCTTTCAAGCTTGGCGCGCAGCGTTTGGTCGAGTTGAACAACGTCCTCTCGCTGTTTCGTGCCAGCATCATTAATTGCGTTTCGTACTATGGTCTGAAGTTCCGGAGAGAGGCGGCCAAATGACTCCTTGTTACCAAGGAACCAGAACCCGTCCCACATGTGGTTCGTCAGCGAGCAAAACTTCTGAACTTCGTAGAGTTTTGCCGTATAGATGATGGACAGAGGGTTTTCTTGACCTTCAACGACGTGCGTCTGAAGAGCCGAATACACTTCGGCAAAGTTGACGCTCGCTGGAGCAGCTCCAAAATCCTTGAACATTGATGTCCACAGAGGGCTCGGGGGAACGCGAAGCTTCACGCCCTGGAGGTCTCTGGCCTGCGCGATGGGTTTGGCGCCAGTTGTGATTTGGCGGAAGCCGCCATTCCAGATCTTCTCGAAAGCGAAGATTGACGTTGCACCAATCTGCTTGCGGACGTGAGCGCCTAACTCCCCGTCCATTGCGGCCCAAACGTTGTTGTAGTCGTTGAACGCAAAGCCGATCCCGCTGATCTGGGCCGCGGGAATGAACGTTCCAAGAATCAAGGGCGATAGCGTGAAAAAGTCGACCGCGCCCGAACGGAGCTGCGAAAGAGTGTCTGTGTCGCTTCCCAACTGGTTATTCGGGAAGATCTGAATTTCCACCCGTCCCTTGGACTCTGAAGCCACGCGCGCAGCCATCTCCTTGGCTCGAACATTCATGGGGTGCGCGGAAGGTAGATTGTTAGCGTAACGGAGGGTAAACTCTGCCGCTCGGGCAGAATGCGAGGTCACAGCAAGAGATGGCGCGGAAGCTGCAACCGCCATGACTTTAAGGAAGGAACGTCTGTTGGTTGTGTACATCAATGTCTCCTGAACAGCCGTTTGTCGGCCTTTTATAAGGGAAAACGATTAGGTCAACTTACTGAGAACGTCGGTTCCATGAGCATGTTGCGACGCACTAATAAGACATTTACAAATAGCTTTGTAGATTTATCGTCTGGCGGCAAGGACAGGTGAGGCGCTACTCAACGCCACCTCAGCGTCCTTGATGTGGGTAATACCGAGGGACTTTAGTTGCCGATAAAGTGTGGATCGGCAGATCCCAAGATTTTTCGCTGCGGCAGACATGTTCCATCGACTGCCCGCTAGAACTTGGATGACGCGTTCGCGTTTTTGAGAGGGGTTAGCATCTGCGAAGATGTCCGCCTTGTTCACTAAGCTCGAGTGGATCGAGCGCTCAGCTTCTAACGAAGGGACAGCCGGCGGGAGGAGAATAAGGTCAAGGGGCAAGTCGTGAGGACGAAGCGTGCCGTCTTTACTCAACGCACATGCACACCGCAGCGCTGCCCGCAGTTGTCGAATGTTTCCAGGCCATTCGCATTCAAGGAGCAGCTCCCAAGTACTTGTTTCAATTGATACCGAACCACCGAATTCTTCTTCTGCAATTTGTGATACGAGAATTTCGAAGTCAGCGCGCTCCCGTAGCGTCGGCAGACGAAGAATTCCAACTGCAATCCGATAGAAAAGGTCAGAGCGGAAAGCACCTGTGCGAACAAGCTTCGGCAAGTCTTGGTGCGTCGCGCAAATTAGTTGGAAATCAACGGGCACGGGTTTCGTGGCACCTAGTGGCGTGATTTCTCGCTCTGAAAGTGCTCGCAGTAGTCGAGCCTGTTGATTAAGTGGCATGTCGCCGATTTCGTCAAGGAAGAGCGTACCGCCATCGGCCGCTTCAATCTTCCCTTTCATACCGCCGGGCAATGCACCGGAGAATGCACCGCGAGCATAGCCGAAGAGCTCGCTTTCCACCAATGACTCAGGAATCGATGCGCAGTTGAGCGTAATGAGAGGCTGTGCCCCGCGCGTGCTTTGCTCGTGCAACTTCCGAGCAACCACTTCTTTGCCGGTCCCAGTCTCACCGAGCAGTAGAACTGGAATACCGCGATCGGTGAAACATCGGCCACGGTCCATAACGTCCAGCATTGCACTGTCGAGTACGTCAGGCTTTCGTTTAACCACTGAACCCTGTGAAGGGGCGTTGTGGGCTACTTTTTGGTGGCTCACGACTGTCTCCGTTCTTGTATTCGGCTCACTTGGTGGTAAGCCATAGCTCTTAACCGGCGCGCTAACGGCTTTTGGCCGATACATATGCGACTGTGTGATGCAAGAGTAATGCTCGCCACTCATATTTTCCAATACAATAAAAGGCAGGCTGTGATACCTACAGGGAATAACATGGAGTTACGGCATCTCCACTACTTTGTTACCTTGGCGGAAACCCTGCACTTTGGGCGCGCTGCTGAACGTCTGAACATTTCACAACCGCCGTTGTCGCGACAAATCGCGTTGCTTGAGGAGGAGGTGGGCGTTGTGCTGTTTGAGCGCAATCGGAGGAGCGTAAAGTTGTCGGCCGCAGGCAAGAGGTTTCAGCACGATGCCAAAGACATTCTTGGGTCGGTGGAGCGAGCAAAACAGAATGCGAGGACCGCGAGCCAAGGCGGCAGTGGCTCTCTTTCGGTAGGTTTTATGTTCGCGGCGGCATACAGCGTCGTGCCCCCGATAACGCTGGCCTACGCTTCTCGGTATCCGGCAGTGGATCTTCACCTCACTGAGTCGATTCCTCGACTTCTCATGCAAGACATTCGACAAAGCACTACCGACGTCGCTCTGATGTACCCGCCGGTCGACCTTCGTGAACTGGCAACAAAGACGGTTTTTCGGGAACCCCTCTTGGCTGCTCTTCCGGCGGGCCATCATCTGGCTCGTGGGAGTGGCCCCATCGACGTCGTTGATCTACGAGACGAGTCGTTCCTAATCTCGCCGAGAACAGCAGCTCCATACATCTACGACATTATCCTCGGGCACTGCAAGCAGCGCGGCTTCGAGCCAAAGATACGTCTCGAGACAAACTATCAGCAAACAATCGTGACACTGGTCGGGCAAGGTCTTGGCGTCGCATTAGTACACAAGTCAATGAAGACCGCACGGCCAAGGAAAGTAAAGTTCAGGCCGCTGCGAGATCCGCCATACATCGAATTAAATGTCACTTGGGATCCGCTAAACAGGAACCCATGCATCGAGACATTCGTAGCTGTTGCTGAGGAGGTCGGTGCATTGGGAGATCCTAGTGCCTGATGTAGTACACAGGTGTCGCGTGCGCTGCGCTACATCTGTTGCATGCTGAGTCGATATGGATTTCGTTTTTGAGCGTCGCAGACGCTCAAGAACGCTAACCTGCGCGCCTTTCGGAGATTCTTGTAGCACCGGCACCCTTTTTGCAAGGATGGGCTGGCCTTTATCGAGGCGCTCAGAGGAGAACCATTCATGCATCACTCAATGTCAGCCCCCGGCACCCTTGCCTCAGAGGCACGGCGGGACGACGATCGAAAATTTCATTCTCAGCCCTTCATTCATCCGGGACAGGTGACTCACCCTCGTTTGATAGACGTATCCACCAGTCAGGTGACCGAGGAACTTCGGATTTCAGTGCCCAGAGGCAGTAACGTGGGACGCGTCCTCCACGGGGTCATAGACGATTATGGTCTTCGAGCCGGTTGTGGCCGCATCGTCGGTGGCTTCTGCCAGAAAGTCCAGTATCACGTAATGACACGAGCGTCTGAAGGAGTAAAGCCATATATATATGGCCCTCCTATCGTTGTCACTGGGGTAAGCATGCTGATCGGTGCCGCGATCACGGTTGGTCACAAATATGATCGCACCAGGATCCTTCACTGTCATGGCGGCTTTGTTGATGAGACCGGGAAAGCACACGGCGGTCATATTATATTGGACCAAAGTTATGCAGGCTGCGACGGATTGACCGTCAGGCTATGCCTTTTCGACGGTGTCGACCTCTTGGTCACACCAGATATCGAAACCACTTTTGACTTACTGAAGCCGGTCATCAAATCATGAGCGAACACATCGCCGATGCAGTCGTTGTAAAACGTGGGCACTACGGCCGACTACTGGTTGCTCGAATAAAACCTAACCAAGACCTGGCTGAATCACTGGTCGTGCTGTGTCGTGCAAATGGCTTTCATAATGCCGTGGTTCGTGGAGTGGTCGGCAGCTTAATCGACGGCAATCTCGCGCGTGGTCAAGACGATTCCGAGCAAATTGTCCACATTCGGGGCCCCGGCGTCGAAATATTAAGCGTGTACGGTGAGATATTGAATGCAACGAGCGATGCTGCAGCGGTATCGCTCCACGGCGTTGTCGCCGACACGGCTGGGCAGATCTACGCCGGTCGATTCATGCCAGGATCGAACCTATCTTTCATCACTATTGAGGTATCGGTACAGGAGTGGATTGAGGATGCGGAAGTCATGATAGCGCCGCGACGTCAAATAGGTTCAAACAACGAGATTGCATAACTTGGCCTAAGGGGCTCGCGATAGCATCCCTTCGTATGATCACGAGAAGTTAGCAATCTCGAGAGGTTAGCTCGTGCTCGCGACTCACGAGTTATTAGCCCGGGAAAGCCGGGCTCTTTTTTTTAATGCCACGTTTTGCCTAATTTTCCTTCTTTTATACTTGCCAAATACTGGTTCCAGACATCCGCTGTAGTCGTATGTTTATCTAGGCTCTTTTGAAAACGGAGTGGGTAACGGGGCTCATCGGGCATGCTCATTAAAGCGCGAGAAGTCGAATTTTCCGGCGATGAGAAACAGGACAGTGCGCATGGTTTCGAAGCGAGCGTACCCGCGTGCTTTGCGTTTGGCGGCCTGAAACAGGCCGTTGATGGCTTCGATGAAGCCGTTGGTCTGGCGCGTCTGAGTCCAGGCGACAATGCCCTCGAAGTGTCGGCGAATCAGTCGGGCGACGTCCTTCATCGGTTCGACCTTCGAGCGCATGACGTTCGTACACCACTGGTGCAACATCGCCGACACGACATTGATTTGCTTGCGCTCAAGAATGTCGCGCAGTTGCTCGCGGTACAGCCACGCCCGGGCCGTGCGCTTGGTGGTGTACTGACTGACGAGCGCCTCGAGGTCGGTCAGTTGGGCGAGATTCAGTTTGTTGGCATCTTTGAGCAGCGTCCAGCGCATGCCTTTGAGTTGCGGGTCGACCTTCTGTTGCTGCCTGCGCACCGTGTCGAGCGCCTTGGACGCGTGAGCAACGACGTGAAACTTGTCAAAGGTCAGTCGCGCGTCGGGCAGATGTTCATTGACGCCCTTGATGAAAGCTGGCGACATGTCGATGCTGACCGAGCTGATTTGCTCGGACGTGCCACCGTGTTCGCCCAGGTAGGCCGCAAAGCGTTCAATCGTGCTGGCATCCTTGCCGGTCGTGACGAACACGACCCGCCGCGCTCGCATATCGGCGACCAGCGTCAGATACTCATGACCGCGCCGATACGAGGTTTCGTCAATTGCCACTGCCTTCACCTCAGACAGGTCAGCCCCCGCGAGTGCCAGCTCCACATACCGCGAACAGATGGCGTGTACTCGATGCCACGACAGGTTGACCGCACGCGCGACAGCGGCAAACGGCATCTGCTGGGCGAGCATCAGTACGAGTGCCTCGAACAGCAGCGTAAAGCCGCTGAGTTGACCGACCCAATCAGGTTCGACCAACCGCACGGAGCCATCGGGCAAGCGCACACGCGGCACCCGCACTTCCAGAAAACATTCGTGTTGAAAGAAATTCAGGTGACGCAGACGCTTGATTTGCGTGTCGTGGACAGGATGCTCACCGGCAACTCCAGCATAGGAAAACCGGGTGCCCGCGACGAAGTCCACGGCAATGGTGAGTTGACGCTGAGCGGCATTGAAGTCAACGCCTTGAACGTACCAGGGCGCGGTTATACCGAGAGCGGATTCGAACAGTTCATTCGTCATGGTTGCTTTGTCATGGCTCAGCTTATCAATTCTGGGCGCCTCAAGGATTCGCTTCGCCGGGCCTACGCCCGTCCTTGACCCGCCAACCCACCCACTCAAAACTCAAAAGAGGCTTTATCTATTGGTTTTGCTTCCTGTCTACGACGTTCAATGTTCGCATCGGATTAACGGATGCAATCAGTGCTTTGAGCAGGACCGGATAGTGACAAAATCATGTATCTCTGCCGGGACAGCACACTGCATGCAGTAGAAAAAGATAGCATTGCTAAACGCACTTGTTTGAACCTTTCGAAACCCCTCTGGTGCTTCTAAGTTCTTCAGCCGCTCACTTTCGACTGCTTCTACTGGACACCGCACGTTCGCGCTTCGTAGGCAGTGCGGACAGAACACGGCAATTGAGGTATCGATCATTGGCGTAGCCTCCTGCATCCGATGCTATGAAGTAATATTGTCGGCCGGCATTCTTGCACATGAGTGAAAGACGGTTCTCTTCTCTGAGATCGCGGCCGTGATGGAAAGACATGTACGTGGATCAGCTGCTTCTTGGATATGTCGTCTCTGTCGGAGAGTAGATGACAGCTGCCAGTGGGTCAAATCAACAAGGGCTAGACATGATGCATCTAGGATGCAGATAGCGCTACAGAGGCGATATCAGCAATCGCCCGGAACAGGATGTAGTTGTCGAACTGTCTTGTCGTACAAAGTGAACAGGTGTCTAACGTATGCGACAACTGTCGCAAGTACAACTTCACGAAAGCTTTCCAAATCACTTGCGGCTCTAATGGCCCGCTCAGTTAGATCAACCTTGACGTTAGCCATCAGGTTCGCCGCGAAAAAATCTTCGTCGTCTTCCTTGATGGCGTAGCTCTTGCATGTTGGATGGTCCATCGATATTTAACGTTATCTAGCATGAAACCGACCATCATCGGATGGAGTCACAGTTCGTTCGATACGCTCGATCATATGGATGTTAAACGATTGATCGCCGACACTGCACGTGAAGCGTTCGACCATGCCGGAATCGATGTGAGACAAATCGATTCCATCCACGTTGGGACGTTCAACGGCACCTCTGCCTACGAAAATATTTCCTCTGCATCTGTATTTGAGTCAGTTCCCGAATTACGTTTCACGTCGACTGTCCGGTGCGAAAACGCTTGCTCGACAGGTTCGGCAGCAATCTACTCGGCGTTGGATGCATTAAGGTCTGGACGTTCGACCTGCACCCTCGTTTTAGGATACGAAAAAACGTCTAGCCATCCAACTGCCGAGATAGAAGAAGTTGCACGAAACCGTTCCTACACGAGGGACTTGGTACAGGCATCGGATCGTCTAGCTACGATCTTTGGCAAACTCACCCAGACGTACTTTGACCGTTATGGTGATCAGTCTGACGCGCTCGCGTCGATCGCCTCCAAGAACTATTGCAACGGTATATCAAACCACTACGTCCCCACAAAAAGAGCCTTTGATTTCGCCTTCTGTCGCACGCCTTCCGATGAAAACCCTTATGTTGCCGGTCCCCTAAAGCGCTCCGACTGTTCGAGGATTTCAGATGGTGCATCAGCGTTGATCATTGCGACACCACGGGTTGCAAGACGCATGAAAAATGCCGTTGAGTTCAGGGCTGCGGTTCAAATTAGCGACCTTCACACCTTGTCGCGACATGATCCAATCGCCTTCGAGGGCGCGCAGATAGCTTGGCGGAAAGGCCTTGCGCAAGCCGAAATGACGCTAGGCGATCTATCCCTCGTAGAAACGCACGACTGCTTTACGATCGCTGAGCTGATCCAATACGAAGCAATGGGTCTAGCCGCGCCTGGAAAGGGAGCTAACGTCATCCTCGACGGCGTCACGAGCAAGAAAGGAGTTTTACCTGTCAACCCATCTGGAGGCCTTGCGGCGAGAGGACACCCGATCGGCGCCACTGGGGTCTCGATGCATGTAATGGCCGCGATGCAAGTGAGCGGTCAAGCGGGCAAGATGCAAATTCGAAATGCGCGAACGGCGGGCGTGTTCAATATGGGAGGCGTAGCCGTCACGAACTATTTAAGCATCCTTGAGGCACGCCGTTGACTCACTTCAAATTGCAGGGATTAATCAATGTTGCCTCTTTTGAGTTTTGAGTGGGTGGGTTGGCGGGTCAAGGACGGGAGTAGGCCCGGCGAAGCGAATCCTTGAGGCGCCCAGAATTGATAAGCTGAGCCATGACAAAGCAACCATGACGAATGAACTGTTCGAATCCGCTCTCGGTATAACCGCGCCCTGGTACGTTCAAGGCGTTGACTTCAATGCCGCTCAGCGTCAACTCACCATTGCCGTGGACTTCGTCGCGGGCACCCGGTTTTCCTATGCTGGAGTTGCCGGTGAGCATCCTGTCCACGACACGCAAATCAAGCGTCTGCGTCACCTGAATTTCTTTCAACACGAATGTTTTCTGGAAGTGCGGGTGCCGCGTGTGCGCTTGCCCGATGGCTCCGTGCGGTTGGTCGAACCTGATTGGGTCGGTCAACTCAGCGGCTTTACGCTGCTGTTCGAGGCACTCGTACTGATGCTCGCCCAGCAGATGCCGTTTGCCGCTGTCGCGCGTGCGGTCAACCTGTCGTGGCATCGAGTACACGCCATCTGTTCGCGGTATGTGGAGCTGGCACTCGCGGGGGCTGACCTGTCTGAGGTGAAGGCAGTGGCAATTGACGAAACCTCGTATCGGCGCGGTCATGAGTATCTGACGCTGGTCGCCGATATGCGAGCGCGGCGGGTCGTGTTCGTCACGACCGGCAAGGATGCCAGCACGATTGAACGCTTTGCGGCCTACCTGGGCGAACACGGTGGCACGTCCGAGCAAATCAGCTCGGTCAGCATCGACATGTCGCCAGCTTTCATCAAGGGCGTCAATGAACATCTGCCCGACGCGCGACTGACCTTTGACAAGTTTCACGTCGTTGCTCACGCGTCCAAGGCGCTCGACACGGTGCGCAGGCAGCAACAGAAGGTCGACCCGCAACTCAAAGGCATGCGCTGGACGCCGCTCAAAGATGCCAACAAACTGAATCTCGCCCAACTGACCGACCTCGAGGCGCTCGTCAGTCAGTACACCACCAAGCGCACGGCCCGGGCGTGGCTGTACCGCGAGCAACTGCGCGACATTCTTGAGCGCAAGCAAATCAATGTCGTGTCGGCGATGTTGCACCAGTGGTGTACGAACGTCATGCGCTCGAAGGTCGAACCGATGAAGGACGTCGCCCGACTGATTCGCCGACACTTCGAGGGCATTGTCGCCTGGACTCAGACGCGCCAGACCAACGGCTTCATCGAAGCCATCAACGGCCTGTTTCAGGCCGCCAAACGCAAAGCACGCGGGTACGCTCGCTTCGAAACCATGCGCACTGTCCTGTTTCTCATCGCCGGAAAATTCGACTTCTCGCGCTTTAATGAGCATGCCCGATGAGCCCCGTTACCCACTCCGTTTTCAAAAGAGCCTCAATGTTTAAGTCGTTTGCGAAGTTGAGGAATTCGCCTATCTCACGTCGTCGCATTGCGCCTTTCGACCGGCGCTCGCAAAGCCAGCCGTACGGCGACAAGCGTGAATGCGACTTGCGCGGCGAAGTTTTGGCGCACTTCAGCTCAGCCGGCTTTTATGTCGTCGAAGTGCAAACTGAACTCGTCAATGCGCGCGATGGATCGATCGCTCGGTGCCAGCAAAAGCGGTGCTGGCCAGGCAAAGAGCGCCTTTGTCGACGTGCCGTCAAAATTTAGGGAAGGGCATGAAGTACCGCTTACTACGCCGAAAAAAACTCTGTCAACGATAAAACACAACTCTCACGACGAAGGAAACACTATGTTGCCACGCCGCATGTTGGGATCGCAAGGTTTGGAAGTCTCTGCGCTGGGACTCGGATGTATGGGCATGAGTTTCGCGTATGGCCCGGCCGACGATGCTGAGTCCCTCTCAACTTTGGACCGGGCTTTCGATCTCGGCTGTGACTTCTACGATACGGCGGAAGTTTACGGACCATTCAAAAATGAAGAACTGCTCTCACAGTTCATCAAAGGGCGCAGAGATCGCGTTGTGATTGCAACAAAATTTGGTTTCCGAATCAATGACGGTAAGATTTCGGGTACCGATAGCCGACCGTCTCATATACGAGACGTGGTCGAAGCGAGCTTGCAGCGGTTGGATACAGACTACATTGATCTGCTTTACCAACATCGGGTCGACCCAACTGTGCCAATTGAAGATGTCGCAGGTACTGTCGGCGACTTGATCAATGCGGGAAAGGTCCGTTATTTCGGACTCTCGGAGGCGAGTGCGCGCACCATCCGTCGTGCCCATGCCGTCCATCCAGTAACAGCATTGCAAAGCGAGTATTCGTTGTGGGAACGCGATATCGAAGCTGAGATCCTTCCTTGTCTGAGGGAACTGGGTATTGGACTCGTTCCCTTCGCACCCTTGGGCCGCGGATTCCTTACCAATTCGGCGCGCCGCGCAGAAGAGTTTCCAGAAGGGGATTCCCGCCGAACTTCTGATCCGCGATTGCAAGGCGACAATTTTGATACAAACTTGCGCCTCGTCGATTTATTGAACGATTTGGCAAAGGAAGCCGGGGGCACGCCCGCGCAACTGGCGCTTGCTTGGGCACTGGCTCAAGGTCGTGACATCGTACCAATTCCCGGTACCCGACGAGTACGCAATCTAGAGCAAAATTTAGCGGCTGCAACGTTGGAACTTCCTGGTTCACTACTGGCGCGTCTTGACAAGGTCTTCGCGCCCGGCGCAACTGCCGGGCCGCGTTACACTGCCGCGATGGAACAAATGGTCGATCGATAGCTTCCTATTAGTCGCGAACGCCCGTTAAGCCTTTTACTATGGATCACGGGCGTAGCGTCGAGTCAGAAAGTCAAGAGTAGAAAGCTGAGGGTGCGACGCCGAAATGACGCTTGAACATTGCGGTGAATGCGCTTTGACTGGTATATCCGTGGTCCATAGCGACAGCAATGATCTTTTCGCCATGAGCAATGCGTTGCAATGCTAGCAGCAACCTTGCTTGCTGCCGCCAAGCACCGAAGTTAACGCCTGTTTCCCGCTGAAACCAACGATAAAAAGTTTTCTCTGAGACTTCTAGTGTTTTGGCCCAAGCGCCAACTGTTCGATTGTCGTCCGGAGTGGCAATCACCATTTGACAGACGCTGCGCAGGCGTATATCGCTCGGCCACGGCAAATAAAGCGGCAGCAACGGCATGGCGTTCAATTCCGCAAGAAGTAAACACATCAGGTGATCGTCGCGTGATCCGGTTGCATAGTCCAACGGCACATTAATAGCGGATAAAATGAGCTCGCGAAGCAAACTATGGACTTCGACGACACAACTTCTGCTTGGTAGATGCGCCGCCGCACCCGGTTCGACAAACACCGTCCGCATCTTCACGTCACCGCTCATTTTGACCGAATGTTCGACGCTAGGCTCGAGCCAAACACCACGCGTTGGGGGCACAACCCATGACCCCGTTGCCGACTCAATTGTCATGACGCCCTCAATTGCATAAAGCAATTGCGCCCGGCGATGCCTATGCGGGGCGATAACCGTTCCGTGCGGATACCAAGCCGCCATCGCGGATACCGGCATGGGCGTATGTTCGAATGGTAAGTGTGCATCCAACCCCGTTGGCTCGAATGCATCGCTAGGAGACGGCAGGGGCGCCAAAGTTCTACCTATCATTTTTTTCATCAGGGTGAGAGTGACTGTTTTGCGATGAATGAAGGCTCTTTGACGTTAGACGGACCGCAAGGACTGCGTGCATCATTGGTGCCCTTGGATAGATTTCAACGGTTCAGAGCTTGTTATGAAGAGATCGTATTTCCTGTATCCGTTGTTTGCAATTTTTCTTTGGGCGGGCAACGTTATCGTATCCAAGCTATCGGCTCATACGATCCATCCGTCGGCAATCACCTTTTACCGGCTGCTGTTAGCTGTGGCGTTGATGAGTATGTTCACGCTGAAGCCTGCATGGGCGAACCGCAAAACTATCGTGCAGCAGTTGCCTAAACTTGCTGTTCTCGGTTTCCTGGCGATGGCATTGTTTCAGAGCCTCTCTTATGAAGCGGCGAAGACCACAACTGCTACGAACATGGCGGTCATAACGGCGTTGATACCGCTGATGACTATGGCGGTTAGCACTCTATTACTTGGCGACACACCCACGACCGGCATGGTGGGAGGCGGTATCCTCTCTCTGGCGGGAGTGGTGTATTTGATAACTCAGGGCGAACCGGGCAAGCTGCTACACAGCGGAGCGCATCTCGGTGATCTACTTATGATCCTAGCCGCGCTTGCGTACGCCCTTTATGGAGTACTGCTTAAGCGCTGGCACATGAACCTCCCGTCCTGGCAATCAATCTACCTCCAAGCTATATTCGCGCTCCTTTTCATGGTGCCTATGCTGTTGCGTCTTCCCGCAGCCGAAGCGGTGCCCACCTTGGCTAGCGCGCCGCTAATATTGTACGCTGGCGTATTAGCATCTGTGGTCCTGCCATTTCTTTGGATGCAGGGTGTCAAACTCATTGGCCCAAACCAGTGCGCTCTCTTCATGAATGTATTGCCGATCGCAACCGCTCTGATGGCCGTCGCGATGTTCGGAGAGGCAGTACATGTCTATGACGCTCTTGGCGGTGGTACTGCACTCCTCGGAGTGATTGTCGCGCAACTTTTCAGACCAACAATTCCAGAGGCAGTCCCGGCTCGGGATTAAGGAGAAAAGATGGCCGTTGAAACTACAAACAAGGACGAGCTTGATACTGTCGGGCTATTCAAACGGCTCGATCGGCTAGCCATGTGGGCAGAAATAGCTCTGGGAAGCTCTCAAACGAATGATGACGATTGGCGTGGGGCTATTGCGTTTCGCTGGCACGGCGCCGCCGGGCCGTTTGGAAAGCCTCGCTTGGCCGCCGTGAGCAATCCGATGCTGACTCCGTTCGACGAGTTATGCAACGTTGATCGCCAGATAGAAACCATTCGGCAAAACACGCGCCAGTTTGTGATGGGATATCCCGCGAACAACGTTCTCCTCACTGGGGCGCGCGGAACAGGCAAGTCTTCCCTTGTCAGAGCTTGCTTGCATGCATTTGCGCCCGAGGGTCTGCGGCTTATTGAAGTCGGAAAGGACTCCCTGAATGACTTACCGGATATCTTCGATCGCGTGCGTCACCGGTCCGAGCGCTTCCTAATCTTTTGCGACGACTTGTCCTTCGAACCGGGCGAGACGGGCTATAAGGGACTTAAAACGGTGCTTGATGGGTCTGTGACTGGCCACGCCAGCAATGTGCTCATTTATGCAACGTCGAACCGGCGCCATTTGTTAGCAGAAGACGCAAGAGACAACGAAGCCCATTCCGTTGCGGAAAATGGCGAACTACATCCGGGCGACGCGATCGAGGAGAAAATTTCGCTGTCAGAACGCTTCGGAATCTGGATAACCTTCTATCCGTTTTCGCAGGAGCATTATCTAGGCGTCGTTGATCAGCGGCTTAGGATGCTTGGACTGACTCCGACACAGGTTGACGAAGCACGGCAATGCGCTTTGCAATGGGCTCTCGGGCGAGGTGGCCGCTCCGGTCGAATTGCAACACAATTCGCTCAAGATTACGCTGGCCGTCTGGCTTGCGTCGGCAATGACGGTGGATATTCTGACCGCAAGGGCAACTCGAGCCGTTAGCAAGCTGGGAGTGCTGCTTGCCAACAATGCATCGCAGCAATGTCGGAATCAACGGGCATCAGACTCGATAGCCGACGACTTGATGAGTGGCGCATCGCGCGGATTCGCTCTGCCAACATAGGATCAAAAACGTCTCTTCGAATCACACCACATTTTTGACGTCTGCTGAACTTGTGAACGAATCTGCAAAGAATTCGTCAGTTGGCAACCGGTGGCAAAGTGTGAAGTCGCGCCGCGCCGCTTCCACCATTACTGGCGCGCCACAAGCATATACCTGATAACCGCTCAAGTCGGGCAAATCTTCGATAACCGCGCGGTGTACCAAACCTGTCCGGCCGAGCCAACTCCCGTTAACGCCGGGTTCGGAGAGTACCGGAACGAAGGTGAAACCCGGCACCTCTCTCGCCCAACGTTCTGCCAAAGCCATCATGTAAAGGTCTTCCTTTCGGCGTCCTCCCCAATACAACGAAATCGGACGACTCAGTTCCTTGAACAATGCGTGCTCGATCATGGCCTTGATCGGCGCAAAGCCCGTCCCCGACGCGAAAAAAATGACTGGTTTGTCCGAATCTTCACGTAAAAAGAAAGTGCCAAATGGACCTTCAATGCGCAGAAGATCACGTTCCTTCATTGCACCAAAGACATGGTCCGTTAATACGCCGCCAGGCATCCAGCGGATGTGTAGTTCAAGGGGTCCGTTAAGATGAGGCGGACTGGCCATCGAGTAACTTCGCCTATTGCCATCTTTTAGGAGAATCTCGATGTACTGTCCAGCGAGATATTGAAGCCGCATATCGTGCGCTGTTTTGAGCTTCAATTCGATGACATCATCGGTCTTACGGTCCAGCTTCTCAACCCTGCATGGCATTCTCTTCGGCTTGATGCCAGTAACAGCGATCACTTCGTCAACTTCAATGATGAGGTCGGTCTGCGCTGTCGAACAGCAGAACAGCGCCATTCCCTGGCTTCTCTGATCGTTGGACAGTGCAGACGGAGAATGCGCTCCTTGCACAACTTTACCCTTCACGATCATGCCTCTGCACGCACCGCATGCGCCGTTCTTGCATCCGTGGGGCAAAGGCACACTCTTACGCAGCGCAGCATTTAAAACAGTTTCGCCCAGCTCGACTTCGAACTGTCGGCCGCTTTGCTGAATCGTCACCTGATAAGCCATTCGATTTCCCCGCGTTTATATACTATAAATCTCGATCGCAAAAAAGCCTGCGCAGATTTCAGAGTCGGTGAACGTCGCGGCCGAAGGATTCGTGTAGCGTTAACCGCCCTTCACGCGCCCTACTGTTTTCAAAGGCCAACGCATCGCCAGCAGATTGACTTGTCCGACGCGCCGCCTATACACCTGCCACGACACTAGCATTTGTAAGCGCGTATTCGCGAAGATCAACTCGGCGCCCCTTTGGGCCGCAGAATGCTTACTCTCGCTTTGCAGGCTATCGCGTGTAGTATCGGTATGGCGCTCGAAGTGCAACTATCGTTTAACCGGCGTCCGCCATAAGGATGTCACTTCCCATGTCGCGCACATGTGGTATGCGAAGCTCCCGCAACTTCCGATACAGCGATGCTCGACAAATCCCAAGATCACGTGATGCGGCAGAAATATTCCATCGGCTCGCTGAGAGCGCACGGAGGATATTGTCACGCTCGCTAGGTAGAGAGGCGGACGGGCCTCGCATATCTGTATGCCACTTGAGAGGTCGCGCGCTGGACCGCTCAACTAGCGAGCCGGAGGCGTCTGGCGACATATCGAATGAGGGTTGTTGCGTTACCCCTGGGCGGTGCCTCTTGCTAACGATCTTGCCAGGCATAAGATTACTAGGCAGGTCCGCTGCGCGGATCATTTCGTCGCTTCTGACTGCACATGCATACTGAATGGCCGCGCGCATTTGGCGCAGATTTCCAGGCCATTGGTTTTGCATCAGAATGTCGCGTGCCTCCCGGTCGACATTGCGTTCTAAGGTCATGCCGGGGACTTCGCTTTCAAGAATCGATTGCAATATCCAAGCAAGGTCGAGCCTTTCCCGCACAGGTGGCAATTGTATGATACCGACCGCTATTCGATAGTAAAGATCTTCTCGGAACGTTCCAGCTTCAACATGCGATTCAATATTCTGATGAGTCGCGCAGATCAGCTGAAGATCCACTTTAAGAGGTTCCGTCGACCCGATCGGAGTTACCTCGCGCTCAGAGAGCACTCGCAAAAGACGAGTTTGTTGGGCGGCCGGCATATCTCCGATCTCATCAAGGAAAAGAGTACCGCGATGCGCGAGCATCACCTTTCCCTTCATGCCGCTCGAGAGCGCGCCGGAAAAGGCTCCGCGAGAATATCCGAACAACTCGCTCTCGATCAAATTTTCCGGAATTGAGCCGCAATTGACTGGGACCATTGCCGCACGGCATCGGCTACTGTACTCGTGTAACGCACGAGCAAGGTACTCCTTCCCCGTGCCAGTTTCGCCAAGGATAAGGATGGGAAGCTGTCGGTCGATCAATAGGCGAGCTCGCGACAGTGTGGCTATCATCGCAGGGTCATCACCGCAAAGTCTACTCAAGGGAAGCGAAGATAATGGGGGCGAGCTTGCACCAGCGCGATCCAACGGTTCGTGGGCGGTCATGGCATCTCTCATATTTATTTAGTCGGCAGAATCGGCGGGGCTTGTGGCCTCGCGAATCACGTGAGGAGCTGCCGACGGCTTGTCTCCGAGACCAAGGATAGAAGGCTTTATTAATATGCTCCAATACATTATTATGCGAGCGTCGATACGGCAAAGGTATCGATAAACGCCTGAAGCGCGAATCTGGGGCCGCTACGCATGGAACTGAGGCAAATACGCTATTTCGTGGTGCTAGCAGAGACGCTCCATTTCGGACGAGCGGCTTCACTCCTCCATATATCCCAACCGCCGTTGTCGCGCCAAATTGCGTTGCTCGAAACCGAACTCGGCGTACTTTTACTAGATCGTACAAGTCGCGTTGTTCGCCTCTCGCCAGCAGGGCATCGCTTTTATAGCGACGCGAAGATGATCCTGGCCACTGTGGATAAAGCGCGCAGCCACGCACGCGCCGCCGACTTAGGTGAGGAGGGATCACTGGTAGCCGGGTTTATGTTCGCTGCGGCTTACAGTATCGTTCCAATCTTGACACGCGCTTATTCGTCGGCATTCCCACGCGTCGAATTGAAGCTCAGCGAGAGCATTCCTACACAGTTAGTCGCCGATATCCACGCAGGTAAAGCCGATATTGGCGTCATGTATCCATCCGATTCGGCGATTGAGCTTGAGACCCGCACAGTGTTCAGGGAGCAATTGGTCGCGGTGTTGCCGGAAAGGCATCGGCTCTGTATGCGAGCCGCTATATCCATCGCCGAGTTGCGCGAAGACTGGTTCATCATTTCTCCACATTCTGCATCTCCATTCATCTACAACACCATTGTCGAGCACTGTCGTCGGTCAAATTTCACACCGCGCGTGCGCATTGAGACGAAATTCCAGCAAACCATCGTGAACTTGGTGGCACAGGACCTTGGTGTGGCGCTTGTTCACAGTTCGATGCGCAGCACTCGTGCTGAGAACGTTCGTTTCGTGCCGCTGCTACATGCTCCGTTCGTCGATGTGGCACTCGTCTGGAATCCACACACGCTTAATCCGTGTGTAGAGCGCTTTGTCGATATTGCCGCCCAAATGGGCCTCTCCGGCAGGAATGCGAGGGAAGTGATTTAACGTGTCTTGTCGCACCTCTTCGGCCGTTTGACGATTCCGAACAACAACGTCTGAGCGACCGCCTATCGCTACACCTGTCGCTTCCCAGAACCATCTGTAGACGTTGATGCAGGACAAAACAAATGCGAAGCCGTTGCTGAGCAAGATTTACAAGCGCTACGTCAAAAGGCATCAAATTTGCTATCTTATGGTTTCCTAACCATAAGGGCCGCCGAATGATGCCAACAACTAACGTGTTCCATCACCCTGGATTAGCAGCGCATCCGCGGGTGCTAGCTGCGCTTGTGCGGCAGCCGAGTGAAATACGTGTGGAAATTCCTAGCGGAAGATGCGCTGGCGTTGAATTACGGGCTCTGGCGACACGCTACGCGTTCGCCGGCGCAACTGGCCGAATTTCTAGCGGGACTGCTAGCGCTCTGCAATACCACCTAGTCACTCAGGCAATGCAAGGCGAACGTCCTTACGTCTACGGCGCGCCAATGCTAGAAACCGGCGAAGTCGCCTTATTGCATGGTTCCATTACGATCGGCCGGAATCATTCAGGAGGGGTTGAACTGCACTGCCACGGAGCTTTCGTCAGTACGGATGGGCGCCTACATGGCGGTCACTTCGATTTGGATCGGCTTGAAGTGGGCCAAGAGTCATTGATATTACATCTTTGTACCTCCGAGGATGTGGGCTTCGCTAAGTATGACGACGCGGAAACGCGATACACACTATTTGGACCAACCACGATAGGGTGAGCACCGTGAAGACGCTTATTGATTCGTGTGACGTTGAAATGAAATGTGGTGTCTACGGACGGACTGTAATCGCTCGCTTGAAACCGAACGAAGACATCGTCGAATCGCTGGAGAAACTGTGCGAGAGCTTTGAAATCCGACGAGCCATCGTGCGCAGCGCGGTCGGCAGCTTGATCGATGGAAATCTGTCGGTCGGTGGGAACACGACACTACCCGTGCAATTGGTTAAAGGGCCGGGCGTCGAGATCGTCGGACTGTTTGGGGAGGTTGTATCGACATCGGCGTCAATACTGGATGATCAATACTCAACGGAGCTAACCGCAATACTGTCTGGAACGGACAGTCAGGTAGTCGCCGGGCGCTTAGTACGTGGCATGAATCCCACCTTCATCACTGTTGAGGTGACTGTACAAGAGTGGCTATCGGACTCTTCGCAATAAGGTCGATGCGGGCGGTGCAATTGCCCGCATCACTGACGAAGACTGGCTTCTATTATTCGGCCCAGCAGCTCGATCCCGCTACGAATTTGAGCGGACGTTGCGGTCGTGAACGATAATCTCAGCGTATTATGCTGTGGCTCCGTCGCATAAAAGGCGGCTCCTGGCACAACCGCTACGCCGGCTTGCATTGCCGCGACGAATACATCAGAAGCGTCAAGCTGGGTTGGTAAAGTTATCCACAGAAACATCCCTCCTTCGGGACGACTCCAAGTTACGCCGGGCGACATAAAAAGTTCTAGGCTTTGCAACATTATTTCGCATTGCTCGGAATACCTGACCTTCAATTCGTCGAGGTGCGATGCGAAGAAACCGTTTCTAAAGGCGTGATACGCTACCCGTTGCGTAATGCCAGCTGTGTGCAAGTCGCTAGCTTGCTTCGCTTGTACTAGTTTCGCCATCAAATCGTCTGGTGCGACCAAATAGCCCACACGCAAGCCGGGGGCCAAGATTTTCGAAAAGGAACCTAAATAAACGACCGTGTCGGACGCCAGGGACCGTATCGAGGGAAGCGCACCACCCTTATAGACTAGGTCACCATAGGGATCGTCCTCAACTACGAGGAGATTGTTGGCAAGCGATAACTCCGCAAGTTGGCGGCGACGTTCAGGAGCCAGGCGCCGTCCCGTTGGATTCTGAAAGTTCGGTTGGGTATAAAGGAGACGTGCCTCCTGCACTTGGCTCTGGGACAGCAGACTGGGTATCAAGCCCGCGTCATCGCTCTTTACCTGCTCGAATTGTGGCTCATATTGTGAGAAGGCCTGCACGGCGCCAAGATACGTGGGCGCTTCAATTAATACCTTGCTGCCTTCATCGATAAGCACGCGCGCAAGTAGGTCAAGCGCCTGCTGCGAGCCAGTCGTCACCAACACCTGCGAGGGATAGACCGTCGAACCCGTGCTCGAGAGCTGCTCAGCAATCGCCTCACGTAACGGCGTATAACCCTCCGATGGACCATACTGCAGCGTCCCTACCGCGTCGGTCTCTAAAATGCGTTTCAGAACCTCCTTGATGCGGTCCGATGGCAGCAGAGCGGGCGATGGGAGCCCGCCCGCAAATGAGATAACGTCGGGTCGCTCAGCCACTTTTAGCAGTTCCCGCAAAGCGGAATGAGTCATTTGCCCTGTGCGTTTTGCCAGTTTCCAGCGACTTCCAGGCGGATTGTATCGGTCCATGACTTAAATTTTGGTTGATCACGATCCGCGCGAAACTAGTCGATTTGCGACTTAGTCGCCTTAGATCCCATCTGATTGACGCTCGGCCGCGGCTTCACGGCGACCCCGCAAGGCCGCGACCCAGACTCGCTTAGATCCTGCCTCAGTTGAACATCTTGCGAAGGTTGTCCATCGCCATCTTGAGAAAGTCAACCGCAAACTTGTCGAATGCGGGCTGGTCCTTAGAATCACCCGATCTTGCCTCACCAGCTATTCGGTAGGTGGCAGTACATGCGTTGTCGCCGCGAGGCACGACTTCCATGGACGCCCACATGTTACCGATGTCAAACGTGGTATAGATGAGGGTCCACGTCATGGTCATATTTTCGTCGTCGCGAGAGTTCAACTGCTCCACGACTAGATCGCCACCGGTAAAAAATTTGTTGCGCAGCGAACGCAGTCCGTTGGCCGTGCCCGTCATCTCGATGCGCTCCAAGCCGGTAACGAACCGGTTGTATCCATCAAAACGGCCAACGGTTTCCCACACCTTGCGAGCGGGTGCGTTGAGTTCAGCGACGCCCTCGTGGATCGTCGTGTCCAAATTGGCAATCGACGTATCTGGACGCAATTTGTTCAGTACTTCTTGCTGCATGATGCTCTCCTTTGTAGTGGAACAACGCTTTTCAAGCCGACTGCGCGGCGTCCGGCTGCATGACGTCCGGCTCGGCTGCCTGCTTATTCGTCGTCAATGATTTGGTAGAAGGTGGGACAGGCAAGAAACCATTGCGAATTAAGAAGCGAAAATGTGCATCGAGCAATGCGGCGTCTTTCTCCGGGTACGAGAGACCCAGCCGCTTCAAAGTCGCCGCGCTCAATTCATGCGCGATCCTCGACATGTCGCCGATGTCTTCTTGGGAGTCGTCCAAATAGAACGCGATCACGTCGAACAAAGCATTGTTCTCGTCGATTCCCGGCAATCTTTGACGCCACAGCTCAGGTTCTTCGAGCGTAAGTTGAAAGCCAAGGCGAGATAGTGCTCCAAGGTAAGACGCCCAAGTCAACGGCTGCGGATTTTGGAAGTGAAACACTTGCAGCTCTCGATGTGGATCCAGCGTACAACGGACGATCGCTTGAGCGAGAAAATCAACTGGCGTGAAGTCAAACGCAGTATCTCCGGCAGGGGCAAAGCCCAATTGCAGCGAACCCTTGACCAGTAAAAGTACGCGATTGCGATCGGGTAAGCAAAAGCCAGATCCAGCAACGCCTGTGATGTTTCCAGGCCTGAGGATCGTCGCGTCTATACCCCGCCGCGCCGCCTCCCATACAAGATGTTCCGATACCCACTTGGTGACGTTGTAACCGTTGTTAACGAATGCGGGGGCGTTGAGCGAAGGACCGTCCTCCACCAACTTTCCCACTTCGTCGGTCGCACTCGCGGCCGAGAGAGTTGACACGAAATGCAGTGATTTATTACGGCGTTCGCATGCGAGTCGCAGCAATTCTAGCGTCGAGCCAACGTTAGCGCGATACAGGAACGGGTAGTCGTACACGTGATTGACGTGGGCGCCGTTATGGTAAATCGCATCGATTTTATCGGCGAAGCGAGCCCAAGTTTCTTTCGACAGCCCAAGCCGAACTTTCGCAAGGTCGCCTAGTACCACTTGCAGGCGTGAATGTCCAGCTAACGCGCCCATTCCGTTTGCGCGCAGCGCAGCGTCTAGTCGCGCGCGACCATCCGTTTCGTTCTCGGCCCGAATCAGACACCAAACGGTTGCTTTTGACTGTGCCAGCAATTCTGCGGCTATGAAGCTACCGAGGAAGCCGTTTGCCCCAGTAAGCAACACGTTGCTCAGCTTGCGCGGATCAGGCCGTAGACCTTCTAACGGACGAATATCGTCTGCTAATCGCATATCTTCGTAGACGCGCGGTGGGATACGATCACCCTTCTTACGCTCGCGGTCAGTGAGCAATGAGGCAAGCGCTTCGATCGTAGGTTTTTCCATAAAACGTGCTAAAGGCGCGTTGCCAGCCATCTGCCGTTTGACGGCGAGCATCAGACGCGACACGAGTAGAGAGTGTCCGCCCAAATCGAAGAACGAATCGTGCCGTCCTATTTCTTCTTCTTCGAGATCGAGTAGCGTCGCCCATAGCCCGCGCAACTGCCGTTCCGTCGCGTTTGCCGGTTCCCTATCGTTTGCTGGAGCAGCCTCGCGCTGCGACGGAATGCGCGCCAGTGCGCCGCGATCTATTTTGCCGTTGTGAGTGGAAGGCAGCGCGTCAATCACTAGCGCTTCGTACGGCAACATGTAGTCCGGTAATTTGACCGCCAATGCGGCTCGCAGCATCTCTGCGGTCACTGCTTGATCCAGCGGCTTGCTAAGGAAAATTCGAACTCGCTTCCGATCGTCCACCACGCACGCGCATTGGCCAAACATTCCCGTGGCGAGCGCGGCGTTTTCGATCTCACCGAGTTCAACGCGAAAGCCACGAATTTTGACCTGTGCATCGCGTCGGCCGACAAAATGGAGCGAGCCTTTGTTGTCCCATTGCACAATATCGCCCGTGCGGTACAGCATCTCATTGTCCCAAAGTCCATTTGCAGTGGCATATCGATTCGACACGAACCGTTCACCGCTCAAATCGGGGCGGCGCAAATACCCCTTCGCGACTCCCGCGCCCGCTACGCAAAGTTCTCCAGCTTCGCCTGTCCGAACCGGGTATCCAGTTTCGTCGAGTACATAGCAGCGAACGTTGGCCATGGGGTGGCCGATCAAGCGGTTATTATCGGTAGGCTGAAGTCTGGCGATAGTGACCAGCACCGTGCATTCGGCTGGCCCGAAGATGTTGTGAAACTGACGTTCCGAGCCAAAACGCGCGATCGTTTCCGGAAAGCAGATGTCGCCGCCGGTCAGCAGATGTTTGAGCTCCGGCCACTCCGCGGGTGGCATTACCGCTAGCAGTGCCGGCGGCAAGAATGCGTGAGACAGACGCTGCCTCGCAATGAGTTGACTGAGGTCATCTAGCGCATGGCGCTGTTCCTCAGTCGGGACGACGAGCGTCGCACCCGCGAGGAAGGTTGGGAAGATGTCGAGCAGCGAAACATCGAATGCAACCGTGCAGAACTGCAATACACGCGATGCCGCAGTTAGTTCAGCGTATTCGCGATACCAATGGCAGAAGTGCACAATATTGCGGTGTGTAAGCATCACGCCCTTTGGTACGCCTGTCGAGCCCGACGTAAAGATCGTGATCGCACACCGAGAGGCGCGTTCTGGGTCGTCTTCGAGCGGCCAAGCCGAATCATCCAATATCGAGCTCTCGAAGACTTTACGCGTCAGAGGCACTACCCGGATCGGCAGATCGCTTAATGCAGAGCTATCGAACGCTTCATCAGTGATGAGACACTCCGCGTGCGCTTGCTCCAAGATCACGCGAACTCGCTCCATTGGAAACGACGGATCAAGTGGAAGGTAAGCGGCTCCCGATCCGATAGCGCCAAGTATCGCCACGTACAACAAGGAAGACTTACGCAATCGAACTGCTATTACGCGAGGAGCGCCAGCGTCGTCGTATGCTACGGTCGACGAAGCTGTGAAGCCGGCGGATAATTGTTGCGCTAGTTTCTTCGCAGCACTTACGAATGTCGCGTAGTCAATCGTGCCGTCTTCGTCATGCAAAGCAACGGCTTGGGGATTCGCCTGCGCCGCGCTAAACACCATTTCCGGCAGTGAGGCATCAAGGTCAAAGTGCCGGTCTGTCAGGTTGCTCGCGTGCCACCCCGCAAGCTTCGCCAGGTCGACTGCGAAAGTACCGTCATCGAGAATATTTCCACTCAAGACAGTCATGGCGTCGTCGTTGAATGCATCCCTGCCGAGCAGACTGACAATCTCGATGAAAAGCTCCTCAGCCGCAGTTTCTACTTCGGCAACCATGTCAGCACCACACAGCTTCGATGCGAGCTCAATGTCGCGGCTAGAAGCCCGCCGCACTGTGCCATCGGGATCGATCGATTGCCATTCCACACGGATCAGACTGGGCGGAAACGTTGCCGACGACGCGCTGAAAGCAAGAATTTTTGGCTGGTCGACGCCTGACAGGCGTTGCTTGCGCAAATCGATCGACGCGTCGCAACCTATCAACCAGTCGATCGATCGACCATCGGCGTCCAATACCGATGGATTCTCTCCCAATCCAAGCGCTTCCGTGATGTCGCGCAATGGTCCTGACTGCGTCTCGTTCGTCTCCACGGAATGGCCCATTTCGTGGAGCATTGCTAGCACATTCGCGCCTAATCGGGTGTTGCCACTCACTGCGAAGGTAAGGTTTCTCATGCGCTGTCCCTCAGAGGTACGCGCCAACTGCGGCGCGCGTGGGTTCATGTTCCAGCAAACCCGCCATCTTCAAGAACTTGCGGATATTCGCGATCATTGGATGTTTGCTCGTGATCGGATATGCCCCGACCATATCGTTAGCGATTTGTTCGCGTGTATCCCGCGGTAGATCGAGCGATTCAATAAGCCTGCGATCAAATTCGAGCTGAAGCTCGTTCGTCAAGTACTCTTTGAGGAAGTAAGGCAATCCCAAGCCCAACGCTTCGCGAGCAGCTTCGTCGACTTCCGACCAATAGAGCTTGACGAGGTTGATCCAAAAAATCGAATGCCGCCCTTCATCCGCCAGATGGTCCGCCATCACCCCCTTCACCGAGCGCTTAAGCGTCGTATCGCGCGAGAACGCTGCAACTTCCGCAGTCACGGTGTTTTCCGATATTGCGACCGCTAGCAACTCCATGCCGGCCGCGTATTGCGCCGGGACATGCGCAATGGCTCTTGGAATCGCGCGCGACAGCTCAATTTCGTTATTCTGTGTAATAGGCGCGATTCCGGTGCTTCGTTCAACCTGATCTAGATAATCCATTGCAACGTACGCATGGTAATGCTCGTCGATCACTACCGACATCGCATCGCTCTTGCACGCGAAAGGAAAATCAAACGGAAATCGACTTTTGGCGATTGCAAGCGCGGTGCGGTTGACGATCTCTGTCTCGAAGATGATTACGTCGTTGATGTATTTGTAGAAGCTTTGGAGAAGGATGTAATCTTGCACCTCCTGACCTGCGTCCATAACCGTCGGATGTGCATAGAGCGGCTGACGCTCGATCGGGTAGTAGCTGAGCGCATCGTCTTCGACCACACGTCGAGGACGCGAACGGATCGTGGCGCGTTGCTCCCACTGATCCGCATGACTGACGTAATTTTGAGTGGACATAGTGACCATTGCCTCGGAAGTTATAAAACCGGAGGGCGCGGACGTCGGCAGTCTTATCGCTGCATAAGAGACTCCGTCCCCGGCCTCACGCAGCGATGGCGTCTTTCTGATTGCTAAGATGTGCTTGCAAACCGTCCCAAAGACGAAGGCGCTCGTCGATTGCGTTTAATCCCGCTTCGAGTGCTTCGTGCATCTTGCGCTCGTCGCCGCCGGTGGACTCTTCGATCATGGCCCGCGCTGCTGGCCCATGTTCGCCTGAATCGACCTCAATGTGCCGGTCGAGATAGAAGCTCAGTAGAGGAACGCTGGCACGATCGATCTTCCAGCCGGCAAGCAAAGTGCGAAACATATCTGGGATCGCGTTTTCGCGGCCGTAGAAGAAGTTGCCGAGCACTTGATGAGTCGCACCCTCGAAGCAGGTGACGAATGTCGAATTCACGAAACGGACCACGGGCGCCGGAGCTTCGACCGCGTTTAACGCGCTTTGCACGCTTGCGCCCTTTTGGAGCAAAGAAATCAAATGCTCGATGCGTTCGGTGCTGGCTCCAACATCGCGCATCGCATGTAAGTAGAGGTCGAAGTGGCTCATGTGCCCCTTCGGGGTTTCATCGCACTCTTCACCAAGAACGATTTCGTTGATCAGGCGTGCTGCATTAGGGCTGCGCGGAGCCAACCACGGAAGCGTGATCGTCGTAAGATCAGCTTGGAGACGTTTGACGAGCGACATGAAGTCCCACACTGCAAACACATGCCATTCCATGAACGTGCGCAACCCGTGCATAGTCTCGATCGAATGGAAGATCGGGTGCGTAGCGAGCGCCGCGTGTTGCTTCTCAAGTTGCGCTTCCAGTGCATCAATGCTGTTCACAATTGTGGCCCTCAATTAGTCTCAAAGATATCGATAGATACGACGGCAAAAGGAACCTCACCTTCGCAACGCTTATAAGGCAAGACCGATGCCAATCGCCCGACTTCCTTGATAACAAAGGGCACGCCGCGCTTCCCAGGCAAACGTTTGTACATGTGTGACAGCCATCTGTTTATTTTTTTAAACACCTGTCGCTCTGGCTTTTCCGTGCCGCCGTACCAAATGGCGGTCAAGTACCTGGGGCACACGGTGCACCTGCCACCAGAAATGCTCTTTAACTTTTCATTCCTAATTTATATAGTTCGTCAGTTTTATCCAAAATAAAGATTCTTCGAAGCGGATGCCGATCCGAGACAGTCGAGTCGTCGTCGTGACCGAAGCAGCTAAGAGTCTGACGCGTCTGGCATGCCAGCCCACGTTCGTTATCAAGCTGTAGGTAACATATCGACAAGACACTATTATCTTGGCGTAATCGCGGATGCGTCCGAAAGCGGCAGGAGGAGTGAGTCCGTCCGACGAAGCATGTGAACGGCGCTTGTAACCTAGCCCTGTCGGATGGCCAACGTCCGCCCTTCGACTGCTGCTGACGCTCGCCGCTCATCCACTGTGCGGCTGCAGCTCATCACTTCGCCTTCGTTCGCGATGCGGCGCATTGTGCGTCGGCTTCCCCGAAAGGCGATTGAGTCAAACCGACCCACAGCCGTCAATTGTTCTTTCAGCGCGAGCGTCCTCACCACGCTCGAAAGCGGCCGCTGGTTTACAAGGGGCTCGTGCGGAGACATCGGCCGTCGAGCCGAAACGGTGCCCCATCATTCGAATGCAGCTTCTTTACAATCGTTGGTAGATAGCGTGCACGCGGCGATGCGTTTTTACGCTTTATTGCTGTGAACCGGATTTTAGAGAGTGGATCGACAACGGTGCACAAATAGCAGCAAAACGAAGATTTATTGCACTCTGCTGCAGACCGTTTTTAGCGGCGTCCAACGCGCCTGTGCGGCCATTTGCGCGCCGTAAGAGCGAAATTTACTACAAGCGGCCGGTGACACGCTGGTCTCTCGTCACAGTAGATCGTCTTCCCGTTGGAGCCCGCGCCCGCGAACCCGTGTGAGGCGAGCCTGCTAACCGGCTTTTGACACCGTGGCAAACGCTGAATGGATGCGGGCTTGCCGTGAGCAATTTCACGGTGGCAGCGTGAGCCATAATCTCGCGGGGTTTCGATATGTTGTTATTTCGCGCGTTGCGTAGAATTCGCGCTGTCTACACTGATCATGAAAAAAATCGCGCTGTTTAACCATAAGGGTGGCGTGGGGAAGACCACCTTGACTGTCAATCTCGCCGATGCATTTAACGACAAAGGCAAAACAGTTCTTTTGGTGGATGCCGATCCCCAGTGCAACCTTACGTCCTTTTATATCGACGAAGATCAACTGGAAACGCTCCTCGGTGATTCTGACAACGAAGATTCCGCAGACACGCTGTGGTCCGCCATCAGGCCCGTCGTGGTCGGCCGTGGTGGCATAAAGGAAATTCCACACTGGACGCTCCCCTCGAAGAACATTCATTTGCTGCCGGGTGACGTGCTTTTGTCCGACTATGAAGAGGCGCTGCCGGCCGCATGGACCGACAGTTTCGCGCGCCGGACCAGAGGTTACGACGTGACGACTGCCTTGTCGCAGGTCGTGAACCAAGTCGCCGAGTCTGTCGAGGCGGACGTTGTCATGTATGACGTTGGGCCGAACGTCGGTGCGTTGAACCGCGCGATCTTGCTCGATTGCGACTACTTCATCACTCCTGTTGCCGCAGATCTTTTTTCTCTTCGGGCGCTGACTACCGTCGGTCGCTCTGTTTCCAAGTGGGTTTCCGATTGGGCCACGATCCGCGGAATGGCATCTGAGGCCGATCAAGCGATGTTGCCGCGGGGGCTGCCGCATTATTTGGGTTACATCACTTCTGCTTACAAAGTGGGTAGGGGTGCACAAGCGGCATACCGGTTGGGAGAAAGATATCGGCCCGCGCGTTCGATACCGCGTCATTGATACATTGCGCAAGACGAATCCTGCGCTGGCCACACCTGGCGCAAGCAAACTTGGTGGCATCCGGCATTATCATAGCCTCGCACCTGAGGCCCAGCGA
This sequence comes from Caballeronia sp. TF1N1, assembly GCF_022878925.1. Taxonomy (NCBI): domain Bacteria; kingdom Pseudomonadati; phylum Pseudomonadota; class Betaproteobacteria; order Burkholderiales; family Burkholderiaceae; genus Caballeronia; species Caballeronia sp. TF1N1. The sequence continues at coordinate 74,579 of NZ_CP084630.1, read as the reverse complement.
CACGGCGTCGCGATCGGCAAACTGCGTGGGATAGTCAATTCCGGCCAGAATGATCACGTGGACGAAGCCAAGCATGAGTTCGCAACATTGGCGCAGGAAATCCTTAGGCGAATTGGCGTCTGATACCTTGATTGCGGGCAACTTGCTCGCCAAAAACGAGTGATAAGGGTGCTATGGCAAATTACACGGTACGGGTGGAGTTAATCGGAGTCGACCACGACTCCCATAAATACGACGAGCTTCACGATGCGCTAAAAAAGAAAAGCTTTTCGCGGAAACTGAACCTTGACGCAGGCAGCTTCAAACTGCCGCCGGCTGAATATAGCAAGGTCACCGATGATAAGAAGACGGAAGTCTTGGCCGCTGCAAAAAGCGCTGCAACGTCAGTTATGGGGAGCGACAAGAAACACCGCATCCTTGTGACCCGATCCGAGGAGCCGCGTGCGTATTGGAATCTGGAGGCGGCTGAATAACTGCGACGCGCGCAACATGGGCGAGACATAAGGTGTCTTTCTGCGCGCTGGCAGTCTATGCGCTGGTCTGGGCCGAGCCCTTCACGATGGCGGCGAACTCTTGCAATTTTCCGCCGCTTGAAAACTCGTGAACGCCTGCTCCGGACGATAGCAAGGTGAACCGGGGCTAGAAAAGAATGTGGACGGCGTCAAGCTGCTCGGCGGCCCTGTATTTGACCCCTGCCCTCTGGCGCAGCTGCTTGACCCGTCTGATGCCTGTAATACGGTCCAGGTGGACCGCTATCTGGGGTTAAAGACCGGTTGGCAACCAGAACAACAAGGTCGGTGAGAGGTGGGCTTCTATATACGATAATGTCCTTTATCAGATATAGGAGAAGAGATGGAGCGCGCTGCGACGCTGCGCCTGACTCTGGTGCGTTCGGCCAACGACGAGGCCGCGTTCAGCCCGAACTACCAGCGTCAGCTCAAACAGTTTTACCACCTGGTGCGCGCCAATCACACTCGCATCAGCGCCATCGCGTTCACGATGCCAAGGGTGTCGGACGACAGCGGCTTTACGGGTGAATTCGTTGTGCCTCTCAGCCAGGAGATCGGGTCGGTGCTCGCGCAAGCGGCGCTGGCGTGGCGCAATGCTCGGGCCGGCCGCATCGTCCGATTGACGCTTGGTACCCTGGATTTTGATGTCGGAACAGCAGGCGCACTGGAAGCGCTGGTGACGCGGGCGCAGGCGCTGCTAGTGGCAGAGGCAACGACCGTCAAACCTGAGAGGACAAAGAAGTGATCTCTGGAGAACCTCCCTATGCCCGATAAGCTTATTTTCGACCTTCGTACGGAGGTGGCTGCTGTCCTCGAGGCCCTTGAAGGTCTCGTCATCACGGTTGACTTCGATAGTGAAGATCCGGATAGCGTAGAGGCTGCCATTGAAAAGGTCGAAGCGACGATCGACGCTACCGTGGAGCCTTACCGCGGCCATCCTTTGATCGAATCGGCGGTCGCTGACCTGAAGGCCGAGTGTCGAGAAGGCCTCTATGAACACGCCGAGCGTGCTGCGCCGATTAAACCGGGCATCACGACCAAGCCGACGCTTCACTGAAGATCCGATGAGCTCAATCCTAGTTCCGGCGACCTCTCTTCCCGCGCTTGTGGTCTCCGCTGGCGAGCAAGCAAGTATTCGCTTTTTGGAGTTCTTTGCCTCGGCGATTCGCAATCCGCACACACGGCGCGCGTATGCGCGTGCAGCGGGGGATTTTTTGAGCTGGTGCGCCGCCGCTGGCGTCACGTCCATTACCGCCGTGCAGCCGCTGCACGTCGCCGCGTGGATCGAGCTGCAGACGCAAACTCACTCGGCGCCGACGGTCAAGCAGCGCCTGGCGGCGATCCGCCACCTATTCGACTGGCTCGTCACCGGCCAGATCGTCCCGCACAACCCGGCCGCATCGGTGCGCGGCCCGAGCCACACTGCCAAGAAGGGGAAAACGCCGGTGCTCGATGCGGGTGAAGCGCGGCTGCTGTTCGACAGCATCGATGCCTCTACGCCGATTGGGTTGCGGGATCGGGCACTGATCGCGCTGATGGTGTTTTCGTTCGCGCGGGTGGGCGCGGCACTCGCAATGCGGGTGGATGACGTGTACACGCAGAACAAACGGTTATGGGTGCGCTTGCTTGAAAACGACGGAAAGCAGCACGAGATGGTCTGACATCACACTCTCGAGGCGTACCTGCATGCGTATCTGGAACAGACCAGCGTGGGCAATGAACCGAAGAGTCCCCTATTCCGTACAATTGCTCGCGGCACGGCGCAGCTGAGCCCGCGGCCCCTGCCGCAGGCAAACGCTTATGTGATGGTGCGACGCCGCGCGCTCGCAGCCGGCATCGGCACAGCGATCGGCAACCACACGTTCCGTGCGACCGGCATCACCGCCTATCTGAAAAACGGCGGCACGCCTGAGAACGCGGCGACGATGGCTCATGTGTCGCCGCGCTCCACCATCCGCTACAGCGACTCACCTTATGAAGTCGAGCTCGACGAAATCGAGCGGATTTTCATATAAATCGACTTTCAAATTTGACGTCGGCTATCCCCTTCAACTTCGGTCACTCGAAGACGGTAGCTGGATGTCTCTTGATGGGCCGGTTGCCGAAATTCAAAGGCAAACGCCGATCGAGCGCTGCGGTCGGGCGGTCGAACTTCCGTCACCGACCCCAAGCGGCCGTTCAAGAGCGTACATTCGTTAAGGCCGGTCTCAACGTATAGCGGCCTTGATGAACGCTTAATGGGTCAGTTCTGCATGAACATCAACAGCCAAGAGCAACCTTGGCACCTTTGGGCGCGGTGAGCAGGTGATAGGACGCCCGTACGGGCTGAAGCGCAAAGCCGAGATATTGCCCCGGCGCACTATGCTTCGTTGGTTTTATCTCGACGTTCAAAAGTCAAGTGAATTGTCAGATTCTGCGCACGGATCCCGGTCGAGGACATCAGCATTGGCGTGAAGCCGGATCGCCGGTCGCGTCCATGAGTTTCTTCAGGAATCACCTAGATCTTTGATCCACAACGTGTCGTGAGCTCGGCCCACCCTCCGAGTAAACTGCAAGAGGCTCCTCGTGCACCCCTTGCATGTCAGAAAAAGATACATTATTTTCTGACGCATGAAGACGATAGCCGCCTCTGTTCCTGACTGGGTCATGAAGCGCGTCCGCGCCAGCGTCCTTAAGCCCAGCGACTTCCTCACGGTTGCCGCTCGCCCGTCTGTCGATCGGGCCCTCTCCCGGCTAGTAAAGGGCGGACAGCTCCGCCGGCTTGCGCGTGGGCTCTACGACTTCCCCAAGCTGCACCCAAAGCTCGGGGCACTGTCCCCTGCGCCGGACGATGTCGCACACGCTCTTGCCCGGGAGACCGGCTCCCAGGTGCAGATCGCCGGCGCACGGGCAGCGAACGCGCTCGGCCTTTCGGCGCAGGTCCCGGCCAAAGCACTTACCTGACATCGGACGCGAGAACTTAAGGGTACCCCCACCGCATTTGATTTGATGGCCTGCCAGCCAAAGGGGACGGCGAACCTGCGCGCTCGAAACTTGTTTCGATTTATTTTTGGAGCGCGTTCCGACAATCTGCAAAAAATTTTTGCGCTCTGCCGTCGTGGAAAAGCGCAACGTGCTGTTCGCAGTAGAGATGAGGTTTTTTGATTCAGATGCTATGGCGCGGCAAATTAATCGTGAATATGCATCCGACACCGGGCCGATTAGTTACCGTCAAGTTACCATCAAACGATTCAATGATCCCTTTAGTGATTGAGAGGCCCATGCCTAAACCACTTTTGTCTTTCGATTGTTGCGTGAAAGGTTGAAACATGGTTGCGACGCTGCCAGGAGGAAGTCCGCCGCAGTGGTCACGTACTTCGATTAAAATGCGGTCTCCTGCCGCGTAGGCGACGAGCTCCACCTCGGTATTCGGTTTTGTGAATTTAAAACCGTTTTGCACTAGATTAGTCACTGCGGAATATAATTCGTCGCGGTCTGCCCAAACGGCGAGACCTTGTTCGATTGGCAGAGCCGTAAAAGCAACATCACGAACGTGCGCGGCCAACGTTGCGGCGTGCGCCACATCCTGAATAAATCCCGCCAACTGAAATTTCTCACTCGAAAGCCCTTTGTCCGTCTCTCCTTTAAGTTCGTCAAGTGACCGATTGATCAGGTTGCGTAGACTATCAAGTCCGCGCTGGAGGACTGTGCCTGTTGCGCCGTTAAGATTCAAGTTACCTTTCTTCGCCGCTTCGAACGCTAAAGTCGCACTCGACAACGCGTTGCGTAGTTCGTGAACAAGTGCCGCTGTGTCTTCTCGGTCCTGTTTTCCTTGAGCGCTACGATCGGCGTTACCGCGCTGATAAGCGAACTCCATAACCGCCTTTGCGATTGCGTTGTCAAGACAACGGTTTAACGTTTGATATTCATCTACCAGAAACGGGACATCGCGTTCGCGAGCAAGTGCCATGATAACTTGGCAGAGATCGCCGTAATGATGAACGACCTCTTCTATGGACACATCTAAAAGCTGCAGCTTATTTGCGTATTGTCCTGCCGATGCGCCCATCTCCGAAGCGTCGTTCGATCCCAAACTAGGGCCGGATATGGCACGACTTGTTAGCGGGTCGCTGCCCTGTTCCACGCGCAGGGTTACGATCAATTGGTCTAAGAATAACGCGATTCCGGTTTCTAACCGTTCCGAAGCATGAGTGAAAGAAGACCGGGCGACGACGCGAAGTCTGCATCGTTCAATCAGTTCACTTCGATTGTTCGACAGGAAATTGTGCATCATAGAATTTCCCCTACGTTGGTTCACATTTTCGTAAAGCTTAATGGCGCAGCCTTTAGTCGCATTTTTTGTTAATCGCCGAAGAGCGAATTTTATGTAAGAGGCCTCTCGCCCGTACTCGTTGGTCTTGGTTGCACTGTTCGCTTGCTATCAATCGACGCAAAAGATCCGCCCAATAGGCTGCATCTAATCTGGGCATCTGTGTAGTGGCAGAAAGCAGTTCAATCTGTATGATCATTAGCGAAATATGCTCAATAATCTCGTCGGCTGCGCGCGCGGAAATTCGATGTGTTTGGACCCTTAAAGAGTAGACCATTTGGTTCTCCTTTTGTTGTTCTATCCAGAGCAATAACCCAGCCTGTAATTGGCGCACAACCTATATCGCCAGATATAAAAATGTTTTGCTCATCAAATTGATAAATCGTTCACTGAAGGTCGCGAAAATGGTTGGTTCGAGCGTTATTTGCGCGCTGGGGTGTCCACGCTCCAAACTTTAAAATGATCAGACGGTCAGGACCGGCGACTTAGTGGATGGAGGAAAAATGCCCCAGCCATGCCTCGTGCTCCCAAAATCCGAACGGCCATTTCATTTCCTGCCCCTGAGGCGCATTCTAGGGTAATGGCTAGCTTCGAAGTTGTTTGCCAAACCTCACTCGTCGGCGTTGCTAATGCAACGAGGCTTCAGTAGATGAGTGCTTCGTAGGGTATTTGACTTCGAGCGTCTTCGATCTGGTCAACGCGGGGGCGAGCGTGCTCTCGGCAGTGCTAGGACAGTCAAGTTTTGGTAACGCAAACGAAGTTTCGATAGAAAACTTCGATGGCTTCGGACTTAAGAGGATTGTTGCTTGGCCGTTAAGGAAGCAGGGAGCGGCCGTTAATCTGGTGGCTCCGCACACACACGCATATTCGGAGAAATAATGCGGAAAAATATTGAGAGAACCGCGCGATTGGTCCGTCGCGCAGGTGAGATCGCGCTCGTCCTCACACTGGCAAGCGGTTTACCCCTAGCAGCAGAGGGCGCGACATCTAAGACGGCGACGTTCACCGTGTCGCTGACCATTCAAGCCGATTGCGACATCACCGCCAATTCGCTCGATTTCGGCTCGACGGGCATTATCCAGACAAACATCGACCAAACAACCACGGTCAACGTGACCTGCACGAAGGGCACGGCCTACAACATCGGGCTGGATCAGGGCTCGGTAAGCGGCTCGGCCGTGGCGACGCGTCTTCTGGGCGGCATGGGTTCACCCAATCCGACAGTCAACTTCGGCCTCTATCGCGACTCGGCGCGCACTCAGAACTGGGGCCAAACGATCGGCACCGATACGCTCTCGGGCACCGGCACCGGCTCCTCGCAAGCCCTCACCGTCTATGGCCGAGTGCCGACGCAAACCGCCCCGGCGGCGGGCGCCTACACGTCGACCATCACGGCGACGGTTACATTCTGAGGCCCCGGCGATGTCCTTTTTCCGTTCTTTCAAGCTCGCGGCCGGGGCGCTTGCCGTGGCGCTCGCCGTGCCCGCGCATGCCGGTGCGCTGCAGGTTTCGCCCATCCGCGTCGATCTTTCGCCCGAACAACCCGCCGCCGTCATGAAGCTGCAGAACCGCGGCAGCGAGACCATCACCGCGCAAGTGCGCGTGTTCGGCTGGTCGCAAACGCTCGACGAAGACCGTCTCGACGAAGCGCGCGGCATCGTTGCAAGCCCGCCGATCATCAGCATTCCTGCCGGTGGCGAGCAAACCGTACGCATCTTGCGCACGAGCCGCGAAGCGCCGCGCGGCGAGGAGACGTATCGCCTGCTGGTGGACGAGATTCCGCAAGCCGAAACCGCCCGCACGACTGGCGTGCGCATGCAGTTGCGCTATTCGGTGCCCGTCTTCGCGAACGCCACGTCCGGCCCCGCCACGCCTAAGGTCGATTTCACGCTGGAGCGCGCAAGCGCCGGCGCCGATCCGAAAGCCGCGCCCGCGCGCCTGATGTTGCGCGCCGCCAATGCCGATGCGCTGCACGCGCAACTGAGCCAGGTGCGGATCGAATGGCCGGACGGCCGCGTCACCGAAATGGCGCCGGGACTCCTCGGTTACGCGCTGGCGCACGCGACACGCCAATGGCCTGTTGCGGATGCCGCCAGCACCGCAACCACCGCCACCGTGCACGCGACCATCAACGGCACGCCCGTCTCGACGCAGATCTCGCTCGCTAGCCCGCTCGTCGTCTCGTCGGCGAAGTGACGTGACGTGAAGGCCGGTCATGTCGAGAGCCGCAAAAGGCGCGGCGGCAGGCGCGCGCGTGCGCGTCTGCCGTTCGTGCTCGCGGCGAGCGCCAGTCTCAGCATGGCGGTGAGCGCCGCGTGGGCCGCGCAGATGGTGACGTCGCCCGTGGCATCCGCCAGCGCCAGTGCTGCCAGTGCTGCCAGCGCGGCCAGCGCGGCGAACCCCAAACGCGATGGCGTGCTCTATCTGGAAGTGGTCATCAACGACATCTCCACGGATCAGGTCGCGCAGTTTTTCATGGTGGACGGTGCGCTCCACGCCATGCCGCGTGAGCTCGCGGAGATCGGCATCCTCGCGGGGGAGACGCCCGTGGATGCGCAAGGCCGCGTGGCGCTTGCGACCATCGCCGGGCTGTCGTATGCGTACCGGCCGGAACTGCAGCGCATCGATATCCGTGTCAGCGACGCGCGCCGTGTGCCGTCCACACTTAACGACGGCTCGTTGCGCCGCCCGACGACCTCCACGGCCACCGGCGCGCTTATCAACTATGAATTCACCGCGCAGCCCCAATACGAGTCGCGCTACGCGCTCTTCAGCGAGGAGCGCTTGTTTTATCCGGGCGGCACCTTCAGCAACACCGGCACCGCTTACCGATACGGCGAACGCACGGGCTACACGCGCCTCGATACGTCGTGGCGGCGCTCGAACCCCGACACGATGATCACCACCCGCATTGGCGACACGATCAGCTCGTCGCTCTCCTGGACGCGCGCGGTGCGTCTCGGCGGCGTGCAGGTATCGCGCGACTTTTCGCTGCGTCCCGACCTCGTGACTTATCCGGTGCCGACGCTCGGCGGCTCGGCGGCCGTGCCCACCGCCGTGGATCTCTACGTGAACAACGTGCGTCAATACAGCGGTCAGGCGCCATCCGGCCCGTTCGTCATCAATGCGGTGCCGGCGGTGACGGGCGCGGGCGAGGCAACCATCGTCACGCGCGATGCACTCGGCCGCAACGTGATGACCACGGTGCCGCTCTATATCGACGCGCGTCTGCTCGCCACCGGTCTCACCGATTTTTCGATGGAAGGCGGCTTTCTGCGCCGCAACTATGGTTTCGAATCGCTCGGCTATTCGGGCGAGCCGTCGCTGTCCGCGTCGCTTCGCCATGGTGTTTCCGAACGTTTCACGGTCGAGGCACATGCCGAAGCGACGCGTCACATCGTCAATCTGGGCGTGGGCGGCCTGATCCGCGCGGGCGCAGCGGGCGTGGTCAACGTCTCCGTGGCGGCAAGCACGGGCAAGAGCACGGTACAGACCATCGGCTACGAGGGCGGCGTTCCCGTCGCGGGATCGACCACCACCGGCGCGGGCGCGCAGTTCAGCGCAGGCTGGCAGTACCGCGCGCCGCTTTTGTCCGTCGACATGCAAGTGCAGCGCGCAACGTCGCATTACGGCGATCTGGCCTCGAGCGAAGGCGCGCCCGCGCCGGCATCGACCGACCGCGCAACGGTGGCCGTGCCCTTGCAGATCGTCGGCCAGCCGGGCGCAGTGAGCATGACATACGTCGGCGTCAACGATAGTTACTCGGGCCGCGCGCGCATCGGCTCGCTCGCGTATTCGTCGTCGATAGGCGGGCGCGTCGCGCTCTCGGCAAGCGTCTATCGCGACTTCGGCACGACGCGCAATGCGGGGCTCTTCATCGCGCTCAGCATGCCAATCGGCAGCAGCATGAACGCGAGCGTGAGCGGCGGTTTCGACCAGCATTCGCCGCTCATGAATGCCTCGCTCTCGCGCACGCCGGATTACGACGGCGGCTTCGGCTGGCAAGTGCAGGGCGGCCAGCAGAACGGCAGTGTGCAGGGACTCGCGCAGGGCACGTATCGCAATCGTTATGGCGATGTGATCGGCTCGGTGTATCAGAACCGCGGACGCACGGCGACCGAGCTCGACGGCTCCGGCTCCATCGTGCTGATGGCAGGCGACGTGCTCGCGGGCCGCCGCATCGACGACGCCTTCGCCGTGGTCGATACGAACGGCGTGGCAAACGTTCCCGTGCTGCACGAGAACCGGCTGATCGGCAAGACCAATGGCGCGGGTCATCTGCTGGTGCCGAACCTGCTCGCCTACGATTCGAACCATCTCGCCATCGACCCGCTCGGACTGCCCGCGACCACGTCGATCAGCGCGACGAGCCTGAACATCGCGCCGCAAGCGCGCGCGGGCGTGCTGGCGCGCTTTTCCATCGAGCACTTCAGCGGCGCGCAGCTCAAGCTCGTCGACGACAACGGCAAGCCCTTGCAGCCGGGCGCGCACGCCATCGTGAGCGCAAGCGGCAAACAATACCTCGTGGGCTATGATGGCCTCACCTTCATCGACGATCTCAAGGCGCAAAATCATGTGTTCGCTCAATGGAATGCCGGTTCCTGCGAAGCCGATATCGCGTTCGCGCCGCAAACCGCTCAGTCGCTCGAAACGCTCGGGCCGTTCGTCTGCCATGCGGTGACGCGATGAAACTGCTTCGTCATGTGATTGCGCTGATCGTGTTCGTGCTTTGCGCACTGGCCGCGGGCAACGCGCAAGCGCAGGTCTGCACGGCTATATCGACGGGCATGAGCTTCGGCTCGTACAGTCCGGTGACGGGAACGCCGAGCGCGAGCGCGACCATCGCCATCAAATGCTCCGGGCTGCTCGCAAAGTTGCGCGTGTGTGTCGCGCTCGGGCCGGGCGTCGGGCAGACGAGCTATGCGCCGCGGTACATGACGAACGGCGTGAGCACGTTGCAATACAACCTCTATAGCGATTCGGCGGGCACAAGCGTGGTCGGCTCGATCTTTGGTCCCTATGCTCCCGCGTTTTACGATTTACCGGTGAACGCGGGCGCGGTGAACACGACCGTGACTGTGTACGGCAAGATACTGCCGTCACAATCGAGCGTGCAGGCGGGCAGCTTCGGCGCCACGTTCGGCAGCACGGCGATTGTCGGCTATCAGACGCTGCCGACCACCGGCACGTTTCTCGACTGCCTCGCGCTACCGGTTTTATCCGGGTCTTTCTCGTTTGCCGTAACGGCGAACGTCATCAACGACTGCACGATCTCGGCGTCGAATATCGACTTCGGCTCGAAGGGTCTGCTCTCCTCGACGTTGACGGCGGCGGGCAGCTTATCCGTGGCCTGCACCAATGCGGGTGCGTATGCCATTTCGCTTTCGGCGGGAAACGGCGTCAACGCGACATCCGCGACGCGCTACATGACGCTCGCCGGCGGCAGCGACAAGATCGGCTACGGGCTGTATCCGAGCGCATCGTATTCGGTGCCTTGGGGCGATGGCACGTCGGGATCGACGACCGTAAGCGGCACTGGCAACGGCGCGACGCAAACCATTCCGGTGTATTCGCGCGTGCTGCCGCAACCGACACCGCCGCCAGGCAGTTATAGCGATACGGTAATCGCAACGGTGATCTTTTAAGGCGCGTGATCAACCTACGGTCCGCAATCAGCGTTTGCTATACGAAGCCCAAGATAATTTGCGAAAGAGCATCGCTTGGAGTGCTGATAACGTTCATCGTTAAAGCCATCTCTTCGGAACTTCATCGCTCATCTAAGACGGTCGGTGTTGATAACGCCTCGACCAATGCTCTCCTCATTTTGTCTAATTTAGCTAACCTTCAAAGTCACCCCGAATCGCTTGCTAGAACGCGACTTCCACTGTAGTTAGGTCAGGATGAGATCCCTCAATTTCTGCCGACCTAAACACGGCGAAAGAACCGCCTGGAACAATGCGATATTGACCACGAATCGAGCACTCGACATCTAGCAGGCTGTTGAAATACCCTTTGCGCGGTCATCCGTGCGTAAGGGAGAGACGTTGATTTAAAGAATTCGACGACACAGAGACAGAAGCGATGCGCGGCCCCGACAGCTACACTGAATCGATGTTCACGATGTCCAGACTGGACGATTTCGTTCCGGCCAATCATCCGCTGCGACCGATTCGCCTGTGGCTGAACGAGGCGCTCAGGCGCATGGACGAGGTGTTTTCGCGCATGTACGAGAGCGAGGCCAAGGGCGGTCGCCCGAGCATCGCGCCGGAGAAACTGATACGCGCGCTGTTGTTGCAGGTGTTGTATTCGATTCGCAGCGAACGCATGCTGATGGAGCAAATCTCCTACAACATGCTGTTTCGATGGTTCGTCGGACTGGCGATGGATGATGCGGTCTGGGACCACTCTACCTTCAGCAAGAACCGCGACCGGCTGATGGTCCACGATGTCATGGTCAGCTTGTTCAACGAGACTGTCGAGACGGCGCGCGTGCAAGGTCACCTGTCGGGCGAGCACTTCAGCGTCGACGGCACGCTCATTCAGGCGTGGGCGGGACACAAGAGTTTCGTGCCCAAGACAAAGTCGGATGACGATTCGCCGCCTGAGGGCGGAGACGGCTCGCAGGAGAACTGGCGCGGCGAGAAACGCAGCAACGACACCCATGAATCCAGCACGGACAGTCAGGCGCGCTTGTTCCGCAAGAGTCGTGGCACGGGCGCGGTGCTTTGTTACATGGGTCACGTGCTGACCGATAATCGGCATGGTCTCGTGGTCAACGCACAGGTCACGCAGGCCAATGGCACGGCCGAACGGGATGCGGCCGCGCAGATGCTTGCGGATGCTGCGCAATTTGCCGGTACGACCATAACGGTCGGTGCTGACAAGAACTACGATACGGCGGGCTTCGTGGCGACGTGTCGCGAGAACAACGTGACACCGCACGTGGCGCAAAACGATGCACGCGCGGGCGGTTCCGCGATTGACGCTCGAACCACACGATGGCCAGGCTATGCAATCAGTCAGTGCAAACGCAAACGCATCGAGCAGGTGTTCGGATGGGCAAAGACCGTTGGCAGAATTCGGCAGGCGATGTATCGAGGTCTGAAGCGAGTCGACCAGCTCTTCGTGCTCACTCAGGCGGCGTACAACCTCACTCGCATGCGAACGCTTGCTGCTAAGGCAGCTTGAAAGAGTAAGCGAGAAGGAACGCGGCATCGGCGGCATCTGAATCAAGGAGAATCGGCGTCAATTTATTTGGAACATTCCAACGCGCTAGCTCTTCCGAATAATCGGGACTGTCAGATTTTTTGTGTTTGAGGCAGTTAAGGCAACCCGCTTTTCAGCGGGTAGCGGTTTGAGGATCTTTCAGTCGTAGGGATGCGTGAAGCGCGCCTCGTACAGTATCGCGAATTGGTTCATGGCGGCTTTCCAGTCGTGTGCGGCACGCGTCCAGCCTGCCGTGATGTTGCGTAATACCAGCCACAGCAGCTTGGTCGCGGCTTCGTCACTCGGGAAGTGGCCGCGCGTGCGAATGATCTTGCGCAAACCTGCATTCACGCTTTCAAGTGCGTTTGTCGTGTAGATCACCTTGCGTACTGCTGGCGGGAACGTAAAGAAGGGAATGACACGCTCCCACACCCGTCGCCATGCCGAAGCCACCGTCGGATAGCGACGACCCCATTCGCCTTGGTCGAACGCATCGAGTTCGGCAGCAGCGGCTTCGGCGCTGGGTGCGGTGTACACCGGCTTGAGCGCGGCGGCCAACGGCTTACGGTCCTTCCAGTTCGCGTAGTCCAGACTGCTGCGAATCAGGTGCACGATGCAAGTCTGCAACGTTGTCTTCGGGAACACGGCTCCAAGCGCTTGCTCCATGCCTTGCAGGCCGTCGGTGACGGCGATCAGGATGTCATGAACGCCGCGCGTCTTCAAGTCATTAAAGACCTTCATCCAGAACTTGGCGCCTTCGGTGTTCTCGATCCACAGGCCCAGAATATCGCGAGAACCGTCCGGCAGGACGCCCAGGGCTAGATAGACCGCTTTGTTGCGCACCAAGCCGTCTGCACGGATTTTTACCCGTAAAGCGTCGAAGAAGACCACCGGATACATCGGCTCGAGCGGACGGCTCTGCCAGACAAGCACCTCGTCCATGACGGCGTCGGTGACCGAGCTAATGAACTCCGGCGACACCTCCGTGCCGTACTGCTCCTGCAAAAACGCCCGAATCTCGCGCACCGTCATGCCGCGCGCGTACAGGGCGATAATCTTGTCGTCGAAGCCCGTAAAACGGCGCTCGTGCTTCGGGATGAGGATCGGTTCGAAGGTGGAATCACGGTCTCGCGGAATCTGCAGGTGTAGCGGGCCATCGGATGTCAGCACCTTCTTGGCGCTGTGCCCGTTGCGCTGATTCGTGGCCGTAGCCGGCTTCTCAGCCCCGGGCTCGTAGCCCAGATGCTGACCGAGTTCAGCCCCCAGAGCGCGCTCGATGAGCGCCTTCTTCAAAGCGGCGGACAGATCCTCAATTGAAGCTGCCGTCATCGGGCCTGAGGCCAATTGGTCGAGCAGCTCTTTAGGGATTGACGGCAGTTCTCGTGGCGGTGTCTTGGGTTTGCGTGGCATAACGGCTCCATTTCCATAATGGTAGCCTCACACACAAAATTGCTGACAGTCCCTAACGACTCCATTTCCATAATGGTAGCCTCACACACAAAATTGCTGACAGTCCCGAATAATCGAGCCCACGTTCATTGAGGCATATTTCAACAGCCTGCTAGACGAGGAGCAGCGGTAATGAAAGTGCAGGTTTCACTTACAGTTAGCTTGACTGGTATGGCTATAGTGTCTTCGCCTGCATGGCAAAACGAGGTTGCGCCGAACGCGAGCGCAGACAAAACGAACATCGCTATCGACGTATATGTACTGAATGCCATCATGGTCGGAAAACAGTGGATAGGAACAGACTCAGACGAGCTGCAAACTGCTGCATTGCCAACACGGTGTCGATCGGACTATTACTAAATTCGCGCTTACGAGATTACTGCTTATCCTTCGCCTCTTGCAAGGGCAAGCGCTTCACGCCTTCATCGTTCGCCCGCCAGTGGGAAAACTGTCACCTAGAAAGCCTGCCAGTCGCCATCGCTTGATACGGTTGCTTGCCTCGATGCTGGCGGTCGAATTGAGGCGCTCATCTTCTTTGAATGTTTGGGACGAGCTAAAGGTGGAAGAGAAATCAGCGGCGGCGTAGACAGTAATTCGGTCGAGACACGCACCTCGGCGCAACTGATCCCAAGCTGGAAAACCGATACCACATCGCGGAGCGCGCCTGATTGCTGAGCCATCGATTGGGCTGCCGCGCTCGCTTGCTCCACCAAGGCGGCATTCTGCTGCGTAACTTCATCCATTTGAGAGACGGCCACGTTTACTTGCTCGATACCGGTGTGCTGCTCGGAGGACGCGGCCGAGATCTCACCCATCAGGTCGGCGACGCGCTTGACCGACTGTACTACCTCATTCATCGTCTGACCGGCTTCTTCGACGAGTTGTGAGCCGGCACTTACCTTCAACACCGACACGTCAATGAGGTCCTTGATCTCCTTGGCAGCGGTCGCGCTGCGCTGAGCCAAGGTTCGTACTTCACCGGCTACCACCGCAAAACCCCGGCCCTGCTCGCCTGCGCGCGCGGCCTCAACTGCCGCATTTAATGCAAGTATGTTGGTCTGGAACGCGATGCCTTCGATTACCGTGATGATATCCGCGACCTTCGCAGAGCTCGCGCTGATCTCCTTCATCGTATCGACCACACGGCTAACGACCACACCGCCGCGCGCGGCCACTTCCGACGCATTCGCCGCCAGGGTATTGCCTTGCTGCGCATTTTCGGTGTTTTGCTTGACCGTTGATGTCAGTTCTTCCATGCTGGCGGCCGTCTCCTGGAGCGACGCCGCCTGCTCTTCCGTGCGCTGACTAAGATCAGTGTTGCCAGCCGCGATCTGTGCCGAAGCCGTGGCAATGCTCTCGCTACCACTGCGCACACGTCCGACAATGTCGGCAAGCCGCTCGTTCATATGACGCAGTGCGCGGAGCAGTTGTCCCGTTTCGTCCGCGCCATCATCGATAATTTCGGAAGTCAAATTTCCTTGTGCGACGGTCTGCGCAACCTCAAGCGAACGGCGGATAGGCGCGACGATTGATCGAGCGATTAAGATCGCCCCAACAACGCTGAATGCAATGGCCAGAGCTACCAGCACAATGGTAGTGACCAATGTCTTTTGATAGTCGTCAGCGGCTGCTGCTGCGGCATCGTTGGCCCCCTTCGTATTCAGTACGATGTCGCGCGTGATCAGATCAGACACCGTCGAGAATAAAGCCGAGGACTGATTTGCCGCCAATTCCCTAGCTTCAGTGTAATGGTCTGCTCCACCATCGTTCAGTGCGTTGACCTTGTTGTCGACCGTCAAATAGGCCGCCCAAGCCGTCTTGAAGTCCTCGAAAAGCTGCTTTTCATCCGGCGAAGATATAAGCGATTGGTATTTAGCCAGCGCGCCGTCGAGACTCGCTAATGCATCGCTGCGCTTCTTCTCTTGCGCGGCCTTCTCGTGCGCGTTGGTTGCCAACAGCGCCCCCGACGAACCACGTCTTACCGCATTGGTTGCCGAGCGAACTTCCCCCAGCGTCAACACGCTCGGCATCCAGTTGGTCGCAAGGTCATTGGTGCCTTTGTACACGCGCGACACCTGCACCAGTGCGAGCCCGCCGATCAGGCAAAGCGCAACTAGCGTCAACCCGAAGCCAACGCCAAGCTTCGCCCCGATACTAATATTTCGTAAAGCTTTCATTGAACTCTTCCCTAGTTGTACCACGCAAGAACGGGCTACGAATTCGACACCTCCGATCTACCTTTTCATAACTAACGGCGATAGCGCGTGTAACTTTAGATTTTTCCAATTCAAGAAAGGGTGCTCGACTAGAAATCAACTAATAAAATAAAAAGCCGGCACAAAGGCCGGCTCGAAGAGCCTGTAACGCGGGGAACGAAACAGGTGAAGAGCGCTCATCATACGATTGGTGGCACTGCATCACAACTTCTATTTTTGCCAATTTTTTCTATCGGATCGATTGCATTCCCGCAAGACACGACCTTTTATCCCTCAAAAGGAGTAAGACGAATGGAAGATGATCTGATCCTCAAAACTTGCGAAAGCTGCAGTCCTCCAAGGGGTGTCCGTGTGCACTATGCAGGTTTGGTTGGAGGATGAAAGCTGGTCGCTGAATGGGACCTTGCGATTGAAGTCATAAGGGAAATCGCAGCAAAATGGTAAGCGCACAGGTACGCCGTGAACAAGCCCGCCATGCCTATCGCTGGGTTGAGCCAACTGCGTGCCTGTGCGCTGATGCAAGTGACACGCGACCACACAACGGACCATAAACGCTTCGCCGCGGGCGTCCGTGTATAGCCAAAAAAGCGACCAAAAAGCACGACGAGTCAAGAAATCCGGCGACTCACATCAGCGCGGCCGCCGCGCGAATTTGAAGCAAACACCCCCGCGCTTCTTCGTTGTTTTTCTCCGCCGCCTGCGCGAGTTGAAGCATCGCCGCGAAACTCTTGGCGAAATCGCGCAGGTGGCGCGCGGCTTCCCCCTCCTCCGCTCCGGAGCGATTCGCCTCCGCTTGCTCGATGACGGGCTCAAGCTCTTGCGCTGCTCGCGCGCAATCTCGCAGGCCTGCGGCCACCGAAAGGCATGGCGTGGACAAAATGCGGTTGAACGCTTCCTCAAGGCGCAGAGCGCCCTGCGCGCCGTGCCCGCCTCGTCGCTTTGCGTTCCGAAGGGCGGCCAGAGACGCCGCCCGAAGCGCTTCGATTTCTCGCTCTTCTTCGCGCAGGCTCGCGCCCGCTCGCTCGGCCAACTTTCTGGCGTCGCGAAGCTCCGCGAGCATCGCCCGCAAATCAACGCTTTCTTCTTTCATGTCCGCTCGCTTTTGTAGGAGAAGGCGCGGCCATCTCTGCCATCGCTGTCGTCAACGTGTTGTCGGCCCGGCCGCCCGCATCTTTAGCTCGCGCTCCGCCTTGCCTGAAACGCCCGACGGCTTAATTGAGCGATGGCTCTAGTCGGCGCTCGGTGTGCGATTGCGCACTGCTCTGGCTAGCTTGCGGCGCGAAACTCATTGAGCGCCGAGGGCAATTTGGTGCCGAAAACATTCAAAAACCCAAAAAGAAAACGAAAAGAAAATGTGCTTCCCGACAAACTGGCGGGCTGCGGCCCAGCGCGCCAAGCGCGCCTTGTCCATGAACGCCGACGACGCGGCGGACGCCGCCGCGCCGAAGGAGGCGCGACGCCCCGATGGACCCGAGCCGGCGTCCTCCATCGAATACCGGGAGTCGCATCGCGGATTTTCGATCCGAGTCTTCTCCAACAATGACGGCTCCTTCTCGGTTCACGTGGAGGGCGGACGCGGCGAAGACGCCGCGAAAATCGAGAAGCGTCTCGCCGACGTAGGCGTTTCCATCGCGCAAAAGTTTCCATCGTTCGAGCGCGCGATGCGGTCCGTCGAGCTCGCAAAGCGCGCGATTGGCCCGTTTGCTGCGGATCGCGGCGACTGACGTTCTTGCTTGCGCTATCCTTTCGGAGACCTGCAAAGCCAACGGATGAGAGCCTTCAGTTCAATATCGCGACGCGCTCGTGCTGGCCATTGCTCCGGATCGCTGCGCCGCCCGGCGTGCCGGTAATACGTCGACGGCGCGATCGGCAGCAGGCGGCAGATCGGCTCGATACCGTAGACGTCGCGATGCTCGTCGATGAACGCGATCATGGCTTCGATCGGCGGTCGAGCTCCGCCTGCGCGAAATATGCGGAGGCCTTGCGCAGGATCTCGTTGGCCGTGCGCAGCTCACGGTTCTCGCGCTCCAGTTCCTTCAGACGCGCCAAATCCGAAGTTGTCGCGCCCGTTCGTTGGCCACGGTCGCGCTCTGCCTGAATGATCCAGTTGCGAAGCGTCTCGCGCGACATCCCCATCTTCGAGGCGATTGAGCGGATCGCCGCCCCCTGCGTTTGGTACTCGTGTTGGTGCTCAAACACCAGTCGCACCGCTCGCTCCCGCACCTCATCCGAATATCGCGTGCCGGTGGGCTTCCTTGTCTTGCCTTCGCTTTCCATGCTTCAAATCTCCCGTTACAGCCAAGATCCGAAGTCTCCTACATTTCCGGGGCGGTTCAGTTCATTGCTGCGTGCCCAACGCCCATAACTTCGCCGTACTCGGCCAGCAAACCCCTAAGGCAGTTAGACTGGGAGCGCCGGAATATGACGAGTTGCTGCCGTATCCGATGCAGCGCCAGAACGGCCTGTTGGGCTTCAGTCTTAACCGGCACGGCCCTCACGCCGGGGTGTTTTGCTGCGGCCCAGATGGCACGCGCGTCGGCTAGGTCGTTCTTGTTTCCTGTCACGAAGGCCTTCACAAGTTTGCTGGGCATAAGCTTGACCTCGTGCCCAAGCTCCACGAGACGACGTGCCCAGTGCTGTGAGCCTCCGCAAGCCTCCATCCCGATAAGGCACTTTTCCCGATTAGCAAAGTGCTCCAAGAAATTGTCACGACGAAGCTGTTTGTCGAGCACCTCGCCAGTGTCTGCGACTATCCAGTGAAGCTGGAAAACCCGCTTGGCGATATCTACGCCCACGACTGTCGGTTCCATTTGCGCTCTCCGGTAGGACGAGGCCTCAATTATGCGATGAGGAGGCGTCCATACCATTTTTGCCCAGCAGGCGCTGGAGCTCCTTTATCTGCTTCAGCGCGTCGCTCAACTCGGACGCCGGCACAACTTCTTCTCCAGCGCTCACTGCCGACAGGCTGCCGTCCTGATGCAGCTTGCGCCACTGAAACAGCTGATTCGGATTGATGCCGTGCAGCCGAGCCACCATCGAAACTGTCTTGCCGGGCTCGAACGTCTCCCGAACCATCGCCAGCTTCTCATCAGCCGACCAGCGCCGTCGGCGCTCAGGTCCCGTCAACACTTCCATTACTTCGTTCTTGTTGTTAGTCATATACACAGTCTTATGCCTACCCGCTATTGTAAGTGGGAGACTGTGTCCGGTCTTTCACGGGGCTGTTCCACCGGCCCTCTAGAAACGTTTTCACGTGCCGATATCTAAGGGATCGACAAGCCCAAATCGGACGGTAAAAAACATGAACAACGATCAACACGATATTGAACAGCGGGTGCGCCTGGCAGGTAGCAACATGTTTGAGTTGTTGCTATTTCGCCTTGGTGCTACCCGCGGTACAGGCGCCCGCGAACTCTACGGAATCAATGTCTTCAAAGTTCGAGAAATCGTCGCAATGCCCAAGCTCACCGAACTGGCAGGGTCGTCTGACAAGATCCTTGGCGTCGCGGATGTTCGTGGCGAAATCATCCCCGTCATCGACCTTGCGAGAGTCACCGGATGTACCCCGCGCGAAGGAAATCGCATCCTGCTGGTGACGGAGTTCGCTCGCACGACCCAAGGCTTCGCTGTGGAGGAGGTCGACGATATTGTTCGCCTGGAGTGGAACCGCGTCCTCTCGGCCGAAGGACATTCGAGCGGCAAAACCGTGACCAGCATAGCCCGACTTGACGCACACGCTGGCGGTAGACTCGCGCAGGTGCTCGACGTTGAGCAAATTCTGCGCGATGCCCTGCCTGCCAGTGAACCAGAAATCAACGAACAGAATACGGGCCGCCTTACTCTGCCGCCTGGTGCGCGGGTGCTGGCCGCGGATGATTCCGGCGTCGCGCGAGCCCTTATCGAAGAAAGTTTGAAGTCGATGGGGGTACCCTTCATCATGGCCAAGACCGGACAAGAGGCGTGGGATCTGCTGGAGAAAGCAGGCGAGAAAGCAGTTAAGGAAGGCAAGAAAGTCACGGACGACATCGCGTTGGTACTGACGGATCTCGAAATGCCGGAGATGGACGGGTTCACGCTTACCCGCAAGATCAAAGCTGCTGCTGGACTGCAGATGATCCCAGTTGTCATCCACTCGTCGCTGTCGGGCTCGGCGAACGAGCAGCACGTCAGAAAGGTTGGCGCCAACGCTTATGTGTCGAAGTTCGTTGCGGCAGAGCTCGCTGCCGTCATGCGTCAGGCAATGTCCAAGGTTGCAGCGTGAACGGCATGTCTGGCAACCGACCCATGCGACCGTTTCCAACCGGACTCGGCGCGAGTGCGGTTTGGCAAGTCGGCGGCGCTCGCAAGCTCACCTTGTTCGTCGTCGATCAATCCATTCCGTTGTATAACGTCGTGATCGGAAGCTTGCGCTTCTTTGCCAATGCTGACCAAATAATTGAATTCGTCGATTGGCTTGACGCGGCGCCACAGGAACCACCATCGCCCCCGACGTGGAAATGGGTGTTTGAAGGTGGCTTTGATCAATCGATCGATGGGTCACGATCCAAAGGTTGGCGTTTGAAGCACAATTGAATGCAGCCCGCGTGGGCTGAGACCTCAGATTTTCGCCGCAACCGCGTGTTAGGACTTCTGCATTGCGGGGAGAGCGGTCGGAACCCACTCATCTAATGCGCCAGCACTCCGCGCTTAATGCGCAGCGTGAGGCGCTTTTGTCGTAGTTAGCAAGCGCGTGATATCCGGCTCAAAGTATCCGTCAGCGCAACCCGTCTTGAGTGTCCGCGTGCATGGTGCGAACGTTTGGTTATCGTAGTAATTTACGCAAGCGGTCGTACAGGACAACGTGACTCGACGCCGATGGGCAGTGTTGTATGCGGCGATTGTCTCGATGCCACCGCAGCCTCAATTCAAAAGGAAGCGCCGCCACCGCGCCCTCGTCCCGAAGAGTTCTTCATCGGCGACACCGTGGGATTCACCGACAAACATCTCAACGAGCGTGTTGGAACCGTCGTCAGACTCAATCGAAACGGCGTCCATCGCCGTCACAAGATTCCGAATGACACTGGTGCGTCTCGTACGGTCTCTGCGCAAAATCCTCGATATCTTAGTCAACACGGGATGCGCTGACGGATACGGCTCAAAAGCTTAAGTCGCTGCACTCCACTGCAAGAACGCCTCAAGACGCCTGGCTAAAAATACGATTCATCATTCTTGGCCATGAGAGCTCAGGGAGCGCATCAAGTTCCATTTACGTCTTCGAGACGCGCCCCCGCTGAAAGCATACTGCTCGTACACAATTAGCTCGCCAATCTTAAAAAGTTGTTGGCGGCTAACGTCACGTCCGCGAGTGCGAGACAAGTGTAGCTTTGTAGGAAGCGACGCCAGTCGTTACGCGATGGATAACACCTTTGGAGGCAGCACATACTTTCCACCATGACTGCTCTCAATGAAAAAACGATACGGCATCCGTGAGCTTTCGACCCTGCCCATCCAGCGACTGCGCAGCAGCGGCTGCTTCTTCGACCAGCGCCGCATTCTGTTGCGTTACGACGTCCATCTGCGTAATAGCCAGGTTGACTTGTTCAATTCCCTTACTCTGTTCAGACGAAGCACTGGCGATCTCCCCCATGATATCGGTGACGCGTCTCACGGCGTGCGTGAGTTCGGTCATGGTCGTGCCGGCGTCGTTCGCATGGTCTGCGCCATCAGCGATTTGAGCAACGGACATGGTAATGAGATCCTTGATCTCCTTTGCGGCGGTTGAAGAACGCTGTGCGAGCGTTCGCACTTCACCTGCTACGACTGCAAAACCACGGCCCTGCTCACCTGCACGAGCCGCTTCAACGGCCGCATTAAGTGCCAGAATGTTGGTCTGAAATGCAATACCTTCGATGATGCTGGTGATAGCAGAAATCTGCGACGAGCTTGAACTGATTGTGCTCATCGTCTGAATCACCTGGTCGACGGCCTGATTGCCCTTATGCGCTATTTCTGAAGCGTGAGCGGCAAGCGAGCTAGCCTGCTGCGCGTTCTCGGAATTCTGCTTTACCGTCGAGGTCAGTTCATCCATGCTGGACGCGGTTTGCTGAAGCGCCGATGCTTGCTGTTCAGTGCGGGAGGACAAGTCGATGTTACCCGTGGCGATTTCACTCGAACCGGAGGCGATGTTGTCCGCCGCTGACCTGACCTCACCAATCATTTTGACGAGGCTACCCTGCATGGTATGCATGGAAGACAGCACGCTGCCATCGACTGTTTTATGAGCGCCGTCGATCGCGTGTAAGTTGCCCTTCGCAACCCGTTGCGCGATAGTAGCAAGCACGCCAGGCTCGGCGCCCAGCGCGCGCAGGATACTAAGGGTGATGATCGCACCCGCAAAAATTGCGATCGACAAAGTCGCAATGGAGAGTACTACCAGCAGATTACGCTGATGCTCGAATCGAATCTGCGCCTCGTTGACCATCTCTACCGCGCGCGCATGGGTTGCGTCGGTGTAGGCGTTGGTAGCGCGTTTCAAATCTGCCAAGAGCGGACGACATTTGTTGTTGATAGCAGCAATGGCGGCCTCACGTTGACCGTCCATGGCAAGTCCGACAATCTCAAGAGCGACGGGCCGGTAGAGCCCCTCGATGCGAGAAATTTCAGTGGCGAGCTCATGAGCTTGCGCAGGCATGTCTGTAGCGCCAGCAACCATCCGATTGAATTCGGCGAGACGAACCTCGATTGTCTGCTCTGCCTTCAGGACAGCCTGGTGCTCAAGCTCAATGTCCGCAGGTGTCGTGACAAGCGCTAGATTGCGTACTGCCTCTGCGCGGTCATCGACTGCGGCGCGGATGGCCGTGGCCATTTCCGCGCGAGCATTGATGCCGTTGATAAATCCCTCGAATCGCGCGTTTGCATCGTTAAGCGAGCTTAGGGCCATACCAGCGATCACAAGAACGATCAGACTCAGAGTTCCGAATGACGCGGCCAGCTTTGCCTTGACCGTCCAAGTTTCTTTTTTCATTTTTTTCAAAATGCATGAGTGGAGAACAAGGGTCATTCGGCACGAAAGCACCCTGCACTATCTGCTGGCTTAACGGCGATAAACGAAGTTTCTTGAGAGAGGCGTCGCCATCCTGTGACGGCGTCTTTTTATTATTGGCAAAGGGACATGCTGTCGGAAAGAAATACTGCCAAGAAAACACTCAACTAACGCAAACCTCGCGTTTTCAGTATCAGCTTCAGAAAGTATCGGTCGTTAAGCATATTCGGGTACAGCCGCGGGCCGTATTGCGAGAAAGTGGCAAATAACCACCTAGATTAAGTATTTTCCCTGAGAGAAAAGATGCTCCACAATCTAAGCGTCAAAAGTAAGCTGGCATACGCGTTCTCGCTTCTGACTGTCATGGTGGTCTGTATTTCGATCAACTCCATTTACGCGCTCAATCAGTCACGACAAGCATTCGAGTCTTATTTAGAAGGTGTTAATGCGCGCGCAAACGTTGCCGCACAACTACGCGCGGCGGTCGACCGACGCGCCATCGCCGCGCGCAATATTGTGTTAGTCATCACCGAGTCTGATCTTGCACTGGAGAAGACGGATGTCGTCGCGGCCCATTCCGACGTTCAGGCACATCTGACGGAACTCAAGCGGCTGGTTGCGAGACCCGATGCATCGGATCAGGCCCGCGCACTCGTTGGCCGTATTGATGAGATTGAGCAGGCTTATGCCCCTGTCGCTACTGCGATCTTGGAGCTTGAGAATGCAGGTCGTCGGGACGCGGCGATTGCGAAAATGAACGCAGAGTGCCGCCCCTTGCTTGCCAAGCTGACCCATGCCACAGACGAGTATGCGGCGCTCACGCGACAAAAAGAAGCTGAGATCGCAGCCGATTATGATCAGCAGTATGTCTTGACCCGCAATATCCAGCTCGGCGTTTGTCTCGCCGCCATTCTGCTGGCGATCGGTGCAGCAGCGGCCATCACGCGCTCGATTGTCGAGCCTCTTAAGCGCGCGGTTCGGACTGCCAACGCGGTCGCGCAAGGCGACTTACGAACGACCTTGCATGTTTCAGGTCGCGACGAGACGGCGTCGCTGTTGCGGGCGCTCCAACAGATGAATGATCGATTGACCGCAACAATCGGCCAAGTACGAGAAAGCAGCACCGCTGTCGAATGCGCTGCAAGGGAGATTGCCACCGGCAACACTGACCTCAGCCAACGCACCGAGGAGCAGGCTGCATCGCTGGAACAAACCGCTGCCAGCATGGAACAACTTAATTCGGCCGTTAAAAGCAACTCCGAAAGCGCCTCACATGCGGCATCGCTCGCGGGCAACGCTTTCGACATCGCTCGACGAGGAAACGCAGTGGTTGGCCGCGTGGTTGAAACGATGAACGGCATCAGCGACAGCTCGACCGAGATCGCCAACATCACCGCAATCATTGAGGGCATCGCATTCCAGACGAATATCCTGGCGTTGAATGCGGCAGTAGAAGCGGCGCGTGCCGGCGAACAAGGGCGCGGCTTTGCGGTCGTCGCCAGCGAGGTCCGAACACTCGCTCAACGCTCGTCGAGCGCCGCCAAGGACATCAAGACCTTGATCGAGAACTCGGTCCAAAAAGTTCAGGACGGAGCGCTCCTTGCAAGCGATGCGGGGCGGACGATGGCTGACGTGACCGCTGCTGTGACCAAAGTGACTGACATCATGCAGGAAATTGCTGCGGCGTCAGGCGAACAAAGTCGCGGCATCGAACAAGTGAATCAGGCCATCGCGCAAATGGATCAGGTCACCCAGCAAAACGCCGCGCTAGTTGAGGAGGCGGCGGCGGCCGCTCAGGCGCTTCATGATCAAGGCATGCACCTTACCGGCGCGGTCGCTTTCTTTTCCATCGAGGCCTAAACTATTTTGGCGCGCCGATTTGCATCGTAGACCTCTTCGGTAGACTTCCGCCATTCGCTCAGTGTAGGAAGTCACCGTCGATCTTAGTGTCACCGCAATGCTCGACAAAATCGACTTCGCGAAAACCGGATAGCAGATCGTTCCAGTCAGTGAAGGTCCGGATCGGCACTGCTCGGCGGATTGCATTGCCGACTCCGCCCCGCACGTCGGCGCTGGTCGCCAAACGCTTTCCCA
The DNA here is from genome assembly GCF_022878925.1 of Caballeronia sp. TF1N1. Classification (NCBI taxonomy): domain Bacteria; kingdom Pseudomonadati; phylum Pseudomonadota; class Betaproteobacteria; order Burkholderiales; family Burkholderiaceae; genus Caballeronia; species Caballeronia sp. TF1N1. The sequence goes on along the minus strand of NZ_CP084630.1, from coordinate 49,775 downwards.
CGCACATTTCGCTACAACCGATCAATCGTAGCGGCGCTGATCTCTTCGAGTTGCGTGCGCAATTCGTTTGGTAGCACCAAGTGACCGCGCCGTGTCATCGAGTCGAGCAGTGTCGGCATGAGCGCCTTTCGCCGCTTGCCGCATATCCGGTCGCTCGCCTCCCAGAGCGTGATGAGTTTCGCGCGCACGACATCGTTATAGCGACGCTGTGGACCTGGCTTGCCCATAGGTAACAGGGACTCTTGGAACAGCATGCGTATTGCATGTTTGCGGTGATGGCCCGTCAATTGGACGAACTCGTCCAGGATCCGGCGCTTATCGCTTCTTCCAGACTGTCGGTACCGCTCGCCGGTTGCTTCAGTCAATTAGTCAATTCCCGTCGCGTTGTCATGCACTGAATTTAGGCTTTTCGTGATATCAGTGCTTGAAGCGCTCTCAGCTCCTTTTCGAGAACATCTGCTGCGTCGGCGTGCATCTGTGCAAGACCGGCATCCATGTCATAGCCAGACGGCGTGCAGCGAGTAGCGGCAACATCGCGTAGCACCTCCGCAGCCATGCGAAGAGCTTCGGAAAGCGAAAGTGTATTCATAGCGTATTAAATGGATTTTTCCTCCCGGCTTGGCCGGACTCGTACTCCCATCGAAAACCAACGCGCTAGGGCCGCGCCAGTTATGCCGATACGTAGCTTGCACGTCGAACGATACTGCAACGCAAGATGAACGATTCTAACTACTCCACATCGTCATCTGCGAAGTATCGTGCCGCTGCCACAAACATGCGCCGCTTTTCCGCTTTCACGTAAATGGAGTGATTTGCAGTGAAGCGTGCTTCAGGATCGACCGAACCACGTCGGTCGGCATATCCCGCGCGACCGCTCGCGTGCCGAAGGGTATGGCGAAACGCATGCGCGGAAGTGTTGACCAACTGGACTAGGTCTTCCGAGATCATCTCACTCAGCGTAGCGGCGTCGGCCCGAACTCAACTACGACTCGCCGTACCGCCATGCGTACCAACCGCCCCGAGTGCGTCCGGCGTGTAGGCCATTTCAGGCTCGTCGGTGGCATGGCGATTCTGCGCAGCGTAGGTCTCGGGACAAAATTGGCGCAATCAGCCAGCAAGTCCCATGCAGCCAAGGCCGCGAAATTTTCGTCCGCTTAGAAGTGAAGCTCTTACGAAAACCACGCTGGAACCGGAAATGACTCGAGAACCTTCGAGCCGAAGTCGATATTCGGCGCCGAGATCATGCAGTCGTTGGTGACGTTCGCCGTCACGGGGAAACGTTCTGGTGATCGGCAGCGTTTGATAGCCGACGTGCGCCGTGCTACCGTACGTTGCGCCGAGACTGCCCGCCCGCACTGGCCAGGTCACGAAGCGCAGACGTCCCTCAGTCGATCGAAGGAGGCCGCCCCTGCGTCAACTCGCGCATCCAAGCCGGCCAGCGCTTGTCGCGGGAGTGCACCCGGCCGAAAAGCTCAATCTCAAGCTCAACAGAGGCGATATGGACGGTTTAGTCAAGATATCTCGGCGCGGTGACGGGGCCAAACATCTCGTGACCATTCTTGCGCGTTGCCCCGATCGCCCGCTGAGCTGCGACCCTTCCGCTTTCGCCAAGCTCGAACGATTTGCGCAACGCGTCCCGCGTCGCTGCTGACTCGGGCAGGTGGTGCTCCCTCACGACATTTCGGTAATAGGTGGCCCAAGGAGACGCTTGCAAGAAGGCGGCGACTTCCACCGAGCAGAAACCCTCGGCCAACATAGCGCGCGCCGCGCGCCGCTCCGGGTTGCTTAGGAAAAACCGCTGCGCGGCCACGTCTTGCACAAACTCCTGAAACTCGGCCTCCACCTGCCCGCGTTTTCCAAGTTCGTCGCCCGCTCCGCCACATTCGTCCATTTGCTTGTTCACTCTCGGTTTCGCTCGTTCAGTTTCCGCAAGCGTCGCGCTCTAACGCCTAAAACGTATCGTTTTCGCTCAATCGCCAGGATCTAACTGGGATCGCGGCAGCAGCGTGTCTAGCAGGTCCTGCATCCTCGCTCCGTGATCGAGCTTTGCCTCAAGCCATTCATTGGCCTCCACGATCACGCCCATACGAACCTGCAACAGCTGGCGGTGATGCTCATTAAGCGCGCGGCCGATCGAAGCGAAAACCGCTGGCGCAACCTGCCAGTTATTATCGAGGCAGCCCCGCTCGATCGCTTCTGCCAGTCCCGTGGCCGCCTCGGCTAGCGTTTCCTTGGCCAACGAACCAAACCCCAACTGGGCAACGCGAGCGGCCACGACCGTGGCGTGCGCGAGCGCTAGGACGGCTTCGGGGTCAGCGTCCCCCGCGCGCACGCGATCGAGCGAAGTCCATGAGCGAAGCGATATATGATTGGCGGTCGCCTCGCTCACAGGCAAGAACATGGCCTTGTTGTTGCGGGCGCGCTGGCCAAGCCCTCGCTTAAATTTGTTTTGCTGGGTCATGACTGGGAAACGGCTCGGAATTCGGAAACAGGGGCATATTCGCATGCTGTGCGTTCGCAAATGTCTTTTTGATTTAGGGTCCCATCGTCCAGCGTTGAACTCGCAAGCGTGTGGCGGACAAAAAAACGCCCGCGGGGCGGGACTCTTTGTCGTTAGCGAAGACCCGAGCGTCGGCACGGCGCAAGCGTGTACGATTGCAAGAGGAGACCAATTTGAGATCCGTAATGCCACCGCGACTTAGACGGCTTCGATGGCCACGATGGACGATGGTGCACCGTGCGATGAATCCCTTCGACCACCTCTTCGAGGGGGCAGGCGACTTGCGCCCCGCAAGCACTTCAGATCCCCACTCGGCATTCGTTTCGGACGAGGCGCGCGCGCTGCGCGGCGCGCTGAACGTCTTTGACGCTTGGTCGAAACGCATTTTAATGGTGTGCGAGCTGCACCTGCGTGCTGAAAATGACGAAGCGGCTGCGGATCGCGCGACTCCATCACTGTCAACCAACCATTGGTTGCTGCCAATGCTGTTTTCGGAACTTGAGCGGCAAGCAACTGGCGCAAGCCGGCGGACCCTTCGAGCGCTGCAAAACGTCAAAGTGGCCAAATCGAACGTCGCGCCATTCCTGAACCCGGCACAACGAGCCGAACAGCATGCGCGGGCGTTCGGCGACGCAACAGCGCGGTTGCAAGAGGCGTGCGAGCGCTTCCATGACGCGCTCACCGAAGACGTCAATCGCCGGTCCTGAATCCGTCGATGCCTCTGTCGAGGCTTGTTATTTTTGCCATTGAGGTAATCTAGTTTGGCTAACGGCAAAAACGTCAAAGCGGTTGTTTGATTGAAGCTAATCCGGTCGTCAAATGCCGCTACGGCGACGCAATGTCCCCTTTCTGCTGGCCTATTTGGCTTCCTGAATACAAGTGCAGTTTTTCACCCCTGTCAAAAGGAAATGGATAGACCGGGCCACGTTTTATAGCCATCTGCCCATTCTTCAATGTCTTCGCAGCGAACCAACTTCCTGTTTTCTAGCTTACAGAAATCTCATTGTCCAAGCGCGCCGGCGGCGTATCGGCGAGCTGATAACGCCCGAACTCTTTTCGGCGACATGACGCCGTTCCTCAAGCAACATCTTTTATAACCCTCCGCGTTCGAGCTTAGGGCACTAAGAGTCGTCGTCTGCGTAATACCGCGCGGCAGCCTCAAGCATGCGCCGCTTTTCCGCCTTGACGTAGATCGAGGTCGTCTGCAGCGATGCGTGACCAAGGATCGACTGCACAACATCGGTGGGCATATCCCGCGCGACGGCGCGCGTGCCGAAGGTATGGCGAAACGCATGTGCCGAGGTGTTGACCAGTTGCACCAGGTCCTCGGTGCTCATCTCGCTTAGCGACGCGGGGTCGGCTCTAAGCTCAACCACCAGTCGGCGGACAGCCATGCGTACCAGCCGCCCGAGCGCGTCCGGCGTGTAGGCCACATCGTCGTCAGTGGCATGCCGATTCTGTGCAGTGTTGGTTTCCGGAATCCAAAGTGGCGCGATCAGCGGCCCGTGCGCCTGACTATCGAAATTGCGATCGCGGTCGGCCCAATGAGCGCGCAGCGCATCAAGCGTGGCGCTGCTCACCGGCACGGTGCGTTGCTTGCGCCGCTTCCCGACGATCGTCAGGGTCCAGACGGATCGCGCACGCGCGCCAGACGCCTCCCCCGATGGTTGTCGCGCGGACGTCGACAATTCGCTTCTGACGTCAGAAGGCCGAAGGTCTTCACGCCTCGCCCGAGCGGCTTCTACTCGACGTAACCCCGAGTCACCCATCAAAAGAATGGCCGCTCGCGCAGCCCGCCATTGAGGCGCCGCCTCTTGCCGCTCACGCGCCCGCGCCTGCTTGGCTAAACGTTCCGACGACTGTCCCGTCGCCGCCGGTGTCGAAGATGCCGAGGCCACACAACGGGCGTCGAGGAGCCTTCGTACGCGCGTCCAAAGATCGGCCGGTAAGGCGCGATGAACCTGCACCGCTGTCTCGCGAATGACCGTCGCCGGTTCATGCACCGCGCTCCAAGGATTGCCGGCGAGATAGCGCACCTCGACGAGCCAGGCGAACGCCGCGCGGATCACGCGCACCGCATACGCCTGACTGTCGTCCGACAGTCCATCGGGCGCAAAGGGGCGCCAACGGCCGCTCGTGCGCGGACGCTTCGGCCCAGTAAAGCTCGCGATCGGCGCCTTCAGAAAGTCCTTGTATGTCTCGCAGTCTTCGACGAGCAGTGAGGACAGCGGCTTTTGTTGAACGACCACGCTCCACAAAATCAGCCGTTCGAGCTCCCGCGTATAGGCACGCAGGGTCACCGGACGATCGCGATACCGGTGCAGGTAGGCGTGCACGGCGGCCAGATCGTGCTCGGCACGAATGAAGGCGAAGCTGCCCGCACGGTTGATGCCTCGATGGAGTCCATCACCGCCCGATAACTCAGCCGGCACGGCAAGCTGCTCGAACGGCGCCAGACGCGGCACGGCCGGATCGCCGCCCACCACGATGGCGACCGGCTCGCCCGCTGCGCGAAAGGTGACGTCAAGTGGCCTCGCATCGACGTCGTCGGCGACGCGTGCACCAAGGCTTCGCTCATGGCGATGCAGCCATGCCACCAGGGTCGCCGCGCGCAGCGGTCCGATGCGCGGCACGGATCGCCACCAGCTGCCGCCACGGGCATTGCAGTACTTAATCAGGGCGCCCAGCGTGGTGATCCCCTCGCCGATCAAGCGTCGTGCAATCAGCGGCCGGAACCACAACTCGACCGGATGGCCCAACGACGGCGAGGCGGCCGCCATGGTCGACGCCTGCTCGATCATGCGCAGCGTCATGGCGGTGAGTCGCGCGCTGCCGTGTTGTTTGATCGACGCTTTGAGGTGATCGGCGAGCACCGACGAGCCGTGTTTGAGCGCCAGGCTTACCAGGTCATCGCGCATCTGGCGCAGGTAGCGCTCGGTGGTCTCAGGGCTCGCCGCTTGGGGCGCGCGTTCGACATCGTAGTAAAGCCGCGCGATGGTGGCCGCCGGCACGCGCTGCACGAACGCGCGCAGCGCCGTGAAGTCGGTGCGGGTGTAGGTACGCGGCGTGGGCAGCGTCAATTGTTGGGGTTGATTGGCCATCGATCTGTCGCGCGCGTGCTCCCGCAGGTGCTCACCTCATCCATCAAGCGCTGGCTTTCATGTCCGTAGCGTTGCGGGTCGGACTCCACCACTTCGCCGGAACGTCTCAACCTCCGATTCGTCGAAAACCCGCCTTTGCCCCGTGCCAATGGGTTTTAGGCGAGGCGTAAATGGCGCTACCCTCCATTTTACCCATTAAAACCTTCACTGCTAATCATAATTAGCAGACAAGGCAGTTCGATTGTTCGGGTTATTTTGGGCCGGCAATGCGCGACTTCCAGATCGCTGCCCGGCCCCTTCCACAGCTGAAGGACCGTGTGGATCATCAGAGTCGCTACCATTACGCCACCTCGATGTTGAACGCCCTCTTGGTCCTGAACTTAATCCTCTTTGTCGGGCAGCCTCTGCCCTTTTGCGAGGATTTGATTCTGTTGTACTGCAATGATCGGGGCTGGCACGAAACGATCGTTCGAACAGAATAGCTACGGGTATACCCGTTTTTTGATGATCCCGATGCTATACGATTATCAGGCTTGAATGAAATGGGCTAACGGCGCCCTACCCTCTCCCATTCGGGCGACATGCGACGGGAGAGGCGAGCGCACAGCGCGTCATTCGTCGTGTCGGCTGAGTTGGTTTGGACGGTCGTGACGCACGCTCGTCCGGGCAGACGCCGGCGACGAAGCTCACGCCCTGCCCTCTTCTTCTGTGAGCGCCGTTGAGGATCAGATATCGCTTTAAGAATGGATCGTGGACCGTTGTCGCGTGGACACTGACCAGCTGACACGACACTGCGGTAGTGCCAAGCAAGCTCGGCGACGTGGCCGGGCTGGGCTGGGCTTCGGCGCCAGCTCAATACGCGAAGCGGTCGCGTTGCTTGACATTGCTTCTAAGCCGGCCCTCTTCGCGATCCCGGTTGCCTCCTCAAAAGACTTCACCGCCCGCGTCGCAAACGCCCGGCTCGGGCGGCCTAACTGCAGGCTGTGCAGCCCTGACGCGGCGTCTGCGGCCTCCTCGGCCGCGCCATCCGATCCGCTGACCTCAGGCGCTCGGCATTCGATTTGTCGTCGCCCAACCCCGGGTCGAACCAATAGGTGGCACGCGCGCAGCTTTCGCCGGCGCAGATCGTCCGAACGCCAGTTGGGTCCGCGGTTTCTTCCGCGTTGCGTGCGTCGGCGAGGATGTGAATCAGGCGCACGAAATGGCGCGGTAGATCCGGGAAATGTCGCCTTGCGCCCGAGGCTAAGCGCATGCTGATGTCGCGGTGACGAAGAAATAGGTCGGGCTCAGTTGCATCCCGCAGGATGAGTCGTCCCCGTCGATGACGACGGCTACAACCGTCATCGGTCAGTCGTCCATGATCCGCGTCAGGGACACCAGAAGCGCCTCCCGCGGCTCTTGGCCGACCTTAGACAATGCGCCGACGGGCGCTAGCAATTGCTGGGGTGGACCACCCTGCCGTCATCGCCGAAAGCCTTGAACGACAGCCGCTTGATAAGTGGCGATCGGGTTGGTGAGCGTGGTTTGTTCGCCGACCCAGCAGCACGGGACAAACAGCAAAAACGCCTCGTTGAGGGACGGCTAGTGACGGTCACGGTCACGGTCGCGGCGCTCATGGCCAATACGAACGCGGCGCGGTGAGTAGACAGCGTATCCGTTCTGCGTCGTTCAATCTGAACCTTTAGTCGATCTGAACCTTCAATCGATCGCCTGAGGCACCCGTCGAAGCCTTCCTCGCCTCGTAAAACGAGTTTTCACGGTAAAGGCTGGGCCCGTCCTCGTTCGGCCGTTCCTTGTAGGCTGATCGGCGGGATCCGAGTTTTTCGGGTCAGCGACTGGCAGCGTCCAGGGGAGTCACGCGTCAGATCGGTAGTTGCATTTTCAAATCTCTATTTCGACCATCTGCGACTCGTCGCTCCATGCCGCTTCGTTGCCGATGAAACGAAGTCGAGCGGGCCCGGCGATCCGCTCGACCCGGCCGCTGCAGACGCTCCAGACGTTCGATCATGCAACCAGTCCACGCGGTTGCAGAAGTTGACGCAGGCCAGCAATGTGATCGCGCACGGCGGTCGTCACCGGAGGACGCGTCGGGGCGACTTGTGCCGTGCTCGCCCTGTTCACCTGGCTCCGCTGATTCGGCTTAATCCAATGCTGCTGTGTGCCGATCGATGCGCGTTGGGCGTCGGCGAAACGTTCGAGATCCATCGCGGTTGCAGGCCGGATTGTGCCGCGCTTCAGCGCGTCAGCGAAGGAGGGCATCCAGCCGACGGCTTGGCGGCCGATGGACTCAGTGAGCGTGAAAACTGTCATCGCATCGCCTTGGGTACCGATGACGAACTGGCGTTGACCCTCGACGTCGATGAACGTGCGGCCGGCGTTCTGTCGAGCAAGGGAAACTGCTTGGGTGCGCTGCTGGAGGCGTTGAGCATCGGCGTCCTGCTCGCTGTTTCGGCGGCTCAAGATGGTCGCGAAATCGACCGGGTTGCGCAGCAGGGCGCGCAGGTAGTTGATCGGAGCCTTGGCGAGTCGCAGGTGGTTCCAGGTGGCCTCAACGACATCGGACAGGCGCTTGCCGTGCTCACGCGCTTCCCGCATGAGTTTGAAAATAAAGAAATCCAAAAAACCCAGGGCACGCAGGCGCTGAAGGTCCGCAGGCAGTTTCCCCGGTTGTCTCTTTTGAAAAACAGAAGGGCTTAGATCCTTACATATTCCACCGTCTGCCACCTTGGCAGACGGTGTCGGAAATGAGGAATCGGATTCGGTCGGTACGGTGGATATGACCGACTGTGGCAGGGGATTTTCTGGCGCGCGCGCGGGTTCGGGGTCCACGATAAGGCCGAGAAGGGCAGCCGCGTGTTCGGTCAGGTGCAGGTACGCCCGGCCGAACAGACCCGCTTCGACGTACCGCGCTTGAGGACGCCGATCGATGAGGCCGGCCGTTTCGAGATCATCAAGGCTGCGATAGAACGTCCGCATGGATTGCATCGCGCGGCCGGTTAGGAGCTCACGGCGCGCAAAGATCGCTGCGAACGGCTTGGCGGCGTCAACGGTGCGGGCGAGGGCGGAGAGCACCGCGCGAGCACGCGGCGAGATCTGTTCGATGTGGGCGGCCCGGAACGCGGCCCGGAAGATGATCCAGGGCAGGTTGGTCGAGTCACAGCGAAAAGCGGTGAGGGCGGCCGAATCTTGAAGGTGTGTTTCACCCTCGCCGGCAACGATGCGTTGCGCGATAGACATGTCGAGCGGTCCACTTACGAAAATGGATTGAATTCGCTTGACTGCACATCGCGTTTCGCTACACTCGGGTTTGTGTGTACCGCTCCCGATTCCAGTCGGTGAGTGTAGGGTGCGAGATTCCAGTCAAGTGCCTTAGCAAAAGCCTTCGGTTCCAGCCGAAGGCTTTTGTCTTTGTAGTGCGCATTAGCTCATGCTTGGGCCTTAATAAAATTAAGTCGTTGAATTTGAACGATTATTCTGATTCTAGCTTCACGGCGCTATGCTTTGACTCAGCCTCCAGAACCTTCGCAATGGCTGATTGCACTCTCGCTGCTTCTTCATCCGATTGAAATTGGACGCGCACTACGTTTTTGGCGCGCCGTAGTTCGCAATACAGAGACTTGCCGACCTTGATTTTCGTGGTCACGGGCGCAGCAGGAGCCGACTTCGTTTTTGACGGGTCGCTACTCGCGAGCTTCACCGCCTGAGACTGGTCGATTGTCCCGCTTGCCAAGCGCTTCACTGCTTCGACTACCTGATTGGCTTTGCCCTGCTTGGTCAACGTTGCCAGAGCGTATCCAGCGTTCGCGCCGAGCAGCGACGGCCGCTCTTCGAGGATTGAGAGCACGTCTGAAGGCAAGTAGTCGAAGGAAAAGATGTAAGAGACCATCGCCTCGGTGAGACCGGCCTGCTCGGCGATTGCTGCTCTTGTCAGGTTGGGGTGCCGCGATGCTCGAGCCTTAAACCCGACGTACTTTTCAAAGTCGGTTAGATCCGATTGCATAAGGTTGGCAAAGAAAGCTCCGGCATCGGCTTCATCTTCGCTACCACTGTCTACTACCGCACGAATCGTATCGCGCCCAATCTCACGGTACGCGTCAGCACGATGATGCCCAGAGATGATCTCGAACTTGTCGTCGCTGGTCCGACGAACGACCACAGGATGAATCAGCCTATTTCGCCGAAGGTTCTCCCGAAGTTCGGCATATTTCTCGGCAGACATGTGTCTCCGGCGCCCAGGAACTTCGACGAGTTTAGAAATGGAGACCTCAACACCACCATCAGACCCTTCCGCGATTTTCTCGCGAAGGCCTTGCATCTCTGCTGCGAGCGCATCAATCTCAGCTTGTTTCTCTTTTAGCAGTGGCATCGCGTGCATCAAAGCGCCAGGTGCCGTTTTTGGAGCACGCGGCAAATTGCTCGGCTCCTCGGCAATTACGGGCGCGATGAGAGCACTCTTCGCAGCCAGCCTGTCCTTAATTCCCATTCGTTGCCTCCTTCTCAGCGTCCCACAGTGCAACGATCTCTTGGTCAATCATCTCCGCAAACCGGTCATAAGCTTCGCGCGCGCGTTGATATGTTCGATTGCTACCCTCGTACTTCGAGATGTCGTACACGGTCCCGAATTCGGCCGCGGCACTCGCTGTTACGGTGGTCGTTGGAATTTCGATCGGCAGCACAAACGATTCGTAAGTGCGGTTGATCCAATCACGAACCGCATGAGTTGAAGCGAGATTAGAGTCGACCTTAGATAGCAGGACGTGGATGAAGTCGAAACGCTTCAATTCCACATCGGGTACCAGACCCTTCATGTTGTCCGCTAGATCCGCGAAGAGATTCCAGAACTGGGTTGAAGACGCATAATCAAGGGCACTGGGTGGCGTTGGAACAATCAAAGCGTCCGCTGCCATGAAAGCGTTAATTGTCATATACGACAGGGCAGGGGGCGTGTCGATAATGATCGCGTCGTAGTCATCGAGGATCGAATTAAGCCCTTTGTTCAACACGTTCCAAAATTCGAAGTTAGGATCCTTCGACTGTTTGAACGGCAGATAGAACTCTGCACCGAAGAGTGCTGCGCTCGCTGGAATCAAATCAATCCCATCCCAGTAGGTCGGACTGATTGCATATCGGACATCGGTTTGATCGCCGTAGACTAAAGGCAGGACCGTCTGATCATCCTCCACCTCGCTATCCGCTAAGATCCCTGTAAGTGCAGTTAGAGAAGCTTGCGGATCAAGATCGATCAGAAGGACTCGGCGGCCGTAGAGCGACAAACCCTGCGCGAGCGTCATGGCCGTTGTGGTTTTGGATACACCGCCTTTGAAATTACCAATGGCGATTTTTTTACCCTTTACTCCCTCGGGGCGCCTTTTGAATGGCGCGAGCTTCGAGATCCATTCGCGCGCCTCGGCGAGAGTGAATTCGCGGGTTCGATTTGTCGCAGTTCCCGGCGGTAGTCCAAGCTCTGGCTTGTCCCACGAATAAATAACCTTCTTTCGGTCGATGCGACAAAGCGCTGCGATTTGTGAAGTTGTGAAAATTGGAGACTTCTTGCGCGGGTGCGGCGCGAGCATGCTCTCGCGAACGTTCACCAGCATCTTGCTTGCGTGGTCGGCCACCTTTCGCAGATCGCTCAGGGGGACCCCAGGCAATCGATGCTTTACATCCGGCGCAATCGACAAAATTGGCTTGTCGACACGGGGGCGAACATCTGACATGGTCGAACCTTTGTCCTTTTGACGGAAGTGTGCGAGTTTTACATTTCGCTCTAGTTTCGCCAAACATCAGGATACCGGTCATGTCTTTGGCGAATTTTCGTACACTGTACGATGTCGTATCGTTTGTCGCAAGGTAAACTTAGCGACAGCGCGCAGTGTATAGGCCGAAAACTCGAAATACCTTGAAGTTAACGCGCGATTCTTCAGATGGCGGCGTGGTTTCTTACACCGTCGCCGGCGTTGGGGAGCGAACAACCGCACCTTATCTGGTCCATGCCAGCGAGATCGACGTAACTGCCCCTTGCCAAAGTGGTCGAACCGAACGTTGCATTTGTTGCCGGTCGATACCGCGGATGGACTGAGCATAAAGCGGCCGCGACCTCGGCATCGTGTCTCGAACTATCGAGATTGCTTGCAGGGGACCGCGACTTACAGAATGTTCAGATGGCTCTAATGATAAGAAGTCGATGGTCCGTTTCTCTCAGCCCAAGTACCCTCGTCCTCTTGGTCCGCTTCAGGCTCCCACCAGGGCAGTCCTACAGCAACGCATTCCTCCCGAGACGCGCTCGTCGCAAAGCAGTGAACATCGACTCGCCTGAATTCGAGCTCGCCTCTCTGATTCGGCATCACTTCATCAATCAACTCGTTTGCTGCGGCGATGTCGTCGAAAATCTGCGCTTCCTCGGTCGGTCCAGGAAACAGCTTCGAAAATGCCGGGCAAGCTCCGTCCGCTCGCAGAAAAACCCCGTGTTTGGGGCTGTACAGTACGTATGCAACTTTCCGATCTGAGACCAGCGGCAGTAGCCCCAGGTCGCTGGCCACTTGTACCGAGCTCCGGATTGTCTTCGTCGCTAGCTTTTCATTGATCGACGGCAAATGGAGGCGCTTCAAAGAGGTCGGCGAAATGTTGAGCACTTCGGCGATCGCGTCGAGCTGAAAACCACGTTTCCACGCGTTGAGAATCTGAAGTTCCAGGGGCGTCAAACCAGTGTTTCTGAAAGCGACTGAGGCTTCCTTTCGCATGTACCATTCAAAAACTTGCGCGGACAGTGCTCGGAACAGTGCCTGATTCGCGCGCAGACGCTCTTCACCGTTCTCTTCGGGCAGCGTATCCGTCGCAGCGTAGAGAACGCCGAAGTGATTGCTTCCGCGATGATGCGCGGGAACAACAGCCAGGCTTTTCATCCCGAAACCACGTGCTCGCTCAGCGATCTTGCGACCGCCGCCATTCATCTTTTGGATCTTGCCGAAGTCTGAGGAGAAAAATGGCTCGGGATGTCCGCGTGCTCGCTCAAGGGCGGGATCGCCCGCGTACATGCGCAAGGACACGTAGATCTGCAGCGCCTCAGCATGCGAGGTGAGAATTCGATAAGAGGCCGGCTGACCACTCGAGTCATCTTGCGCCAAGAAATACATGAAGCTCGTCGCACCGAGGCCACGGATGACGGCGTTGATGCAGTACAACAACTCAATCTCATCGGTGGCGCGGCTCAAACGATTGAGCACCGCCAATTGCTCCTCGATCGACGCCGGCTCGCTTGATTCCGGAGCCACGTACATCGCTTCGCGAAGTAGGTGCTCAAGAACCGGTCCAACCCGATCAGAGTGCGGCTCACTCTTCATAAACTCGGAGATGCTCGCATCGTTGGCGAGCAAAACCTGTGTGATCTTTGGGCCGATCTTCCCCACAGGCGCGGTCGAAAACGATTCGCGCTCGATGAGAAAGCCGGCTTCAGCCGGTGTCACATTCAGCCGCACAGTCTCATGCCCAAGGTTTAGCGAGATTGGTTGCAGAGCTGCCATGATGTTGTCCGACCAAAAAATTGGATTGAACTGTACGAAAGCGATTCAATCACGCTTCGTTACAAATATTCACATTATCCCCGCGCCTAACATTAAGCCGGCAGCATAGTCAATATGGTGAACATGCTGCTAAATTTTTATAAGATGGTCAGCAAGACGTAAATCGCTGAAGGATTTAGAGATGAGTGACCGATCCGAATGCCGAGATAATGGAGTCAATGCTCGACGTGTCCTGATTGGATCCCGGGCAGGAGTTCAGATAACTCCTTCGGGCATTCGGCGTTGCGTTCAAATCGACGTGTCCGTGCCTGTACTCGACGATCGACAGGAAATCTTCGATTGGCTTGTTGCAGCTCGAACCGCCGCCCCCACCAGTGGCTTCGCCCGCCATGCACAACAGCGAGGCGCACGCGTCTTTCGCGAAAGCGGGCGGTGGTACAACCCCAGCGGCAATCGAAACGAACAGGGCAATAGTGCGATGGAGTTTCATTTTCACAGTCCTCTCGAGTGGAATTACGCACGATTTGAATGCGCAAGCGCGTGCTTAAAGCATGCATTTAGAGCCGAGATAAATGCAAGCACCCCGATGGACGATAGAAGAAGCTGTAAGTGCTTCCCATGATCGAGAAATGCGAACAGGGCCGCGAAAAGCACGGCAATAGCAATTAGCTTCGTCAGTATGCGAAGCGGTTTGACGAATAACGCAAGCAAGGTGATCAGTATGTCAATCGATGTTAGCAAAGCGATACGACCGATCAACGCAGCACAGCGCCGTGCGATGTGGCACGTTGCTCTCAGTGCTTCCTGGGCGAATCCGGCGAAGGTTCGCGGAGCGCGCGAGCGCGTGGAAGCAGATCGTTTCGCTCTGGGTGCATCGAGTCGTATCACCTTGCCCATTTCAGTCCTCCGGATCGCGTACCTCAAAGTCGGTCAAGAGACGTCCCTGATCCAGGTAGTCCCTCAACCAATGCGGCCGCTTGCCGCGACCACTCCACGTGTTGAAGGGGTTGGCCGGGTCGCGATACCGCGCTGGCCCCTTTGGAGCTTTCTCTCCTCCGACCATTACGAACTGAATCTGTTCAGCCGGTGCGGTCGGATTGTTTGCAGTGCGTTTTTTCGGTTTGCTCTTGTCGCTTGACACAGCCTCGTTACTCACTAAGATAGACGTTAATCATTGAAAATGCAATTTCAAGGACTAACAATGAGCCGCGTCATTCTGCTCGCTGCGTTGTCTGCTGCCATGGTTGCCGTGGCAGGACAGGCTAATGCCTACGCCGGAACGTCGGCCGACGTGATGGAGATAGCGAAGCAGTGCGCGCCCAATGTCAGTCCTATCACTATGGGCTCCCTGGTTGCCCACGAATCGAGGAACAATCCGATCGCGATCAACGTGAACGGAAATTATCGCCTGTCTTCGCAGCCCGGCTCGGAAGCGGAAGCGATTCAGACAATCGCGACGTTGGAGGCAAACGGTGCGAACTTCGACGTCGGATACGGGCAGGTCAATTCAGCGAATTTTTTGAAGCTCGGCGTTAGCGGCAGCGACTTGCTAGATCCATGCGTCAACTTACGCGCTTCGGCGGCAGTCTTGACAGGGTGTTATTCACGCGCGGTGCAGACATATGGCGAAGGCCAGACGGCACTGCTGCACGCGCTTTCCTGCTACAACACGGGTTCGCAGTCGCGCGGCATCGCCAACGGATACGTCTCCAAGGTGGTTGCGCATGTGCGAGCCCTACAAATCCCTGCCCTGACGGATGACGCTGGCGGTGTGACGCGTGGAGCGCCATCCATTTCCAGTTCCACGCAGCAGGGCAAGGCAGCCGCCGAAAAGCTACCCGTGAAAGCCACCGCGGCGGCGATGCGGGATCCCCAGGATCTGGAAAACCAAGGCGCGTTCTCGCGAGACGACCCCGGTGCATTCGGCTCGGTGAAGCCGGAGCCCTAACTCATGCAAGTGTTCTTGATCCCGCAAAAGCAGATCGAGGAAGAAATCAGGCGCGGCCGACTACAGGCCGTCAAGATTCAGAGAGTGGCAACCAAACAGTGGTTTCCACTGTTTGAAGTGGGTGATGACGCCGCGAACGTCGTTGTCTGTTCGATTCGCGTTCAAGCGAAAGAAGAGGTGCGCTATTGGGCCGACCTCAGATTGCTAGTGGAATGGCTTCGCGAGCGATGCGGAGTCGAGAGTTGTGTGTTGCTGCTGTCCGAATTTAACCCGAAACCCGGAGAACCTTGATGACACTCGTCGCTTCCCGAAAAATCGGTCGTCCCGCCGCTACCTTCCGTTCTATCACCGACCACCTTTATCGCTCCCGGCGCGTCCTGCTTTTTGCATGGACGCTTGCCATCACTTCCTTCTTCTCGTCAGGTGCCTATGCTGCAGGCACCGACACTGGATCATCCGCCATGAGTTCGTTGCAGGCGTGGATGATGACCTGGATTCCCATCGGCGCGGCTTTGCTGATCATCGCGTGCGCGCTTGGCTGGATCGCGCATCTTGTTCGAGCTGACTTCGCCGTGCGCTGCGTGGTCGGACTGATTGTCGTGGGCTCTGCGTCTTATCTGGTCGCACTTTTCGGAATCAGCTAAGGCTTGCCGGTCGAGACCGAGAGCAAAGTTCTCGAACCCGGGTCGACGACGCCACGGCCATGGATCTCCCACCTGAGAGGTGCCACCAATGAAGACAGGCGAATTCCCCCTATTCAAGGGCGCAACGCGCCTACCGACCTATATGGGCATTCCGCGCACACCGTTTCTGCTTGTTTTCATGGTGTGCGGCGCGCTGTTCATGGTGATTCACTTCTGGACGTTCCTCCTCTTCGCATTTCTCTGGTTCGTTTGCTTCTGCATCACCAAGCACGATGACCGCATGTTTCGCGTGATCGGCCTGGCGTTCAAAACAAAGATCGTGAATCTCGTGGACTCGCCGTTTTCAAGTCGATGGGGCGGATCGAGCTATGCCCCGGTGAGCTACAAGGAGAAGATGTAATGGCCGTCTTCATGCGTCGATTGCAAGCCGATGCCGGGTACAGGAAGGAACCGTCGGCGGTGAAATTCTTGCCGTACTCCTATCATGTCACCGACTCGATCTTGAGCACCGTCTCGAACGAATACCTAATGACGTTCCGCATTCGGGGACGCTCGCACGAGTGCGCGTCCGACGCGGAGCACATTAACTGGCGTCGCGACTTGAATCAGCTGTTCAAGACGGTGGGCAATGAACACGTCCGGTTCTGGACGCATTTGCATCATCACCAGACCGATCGCTATCCAGAGACCGATTTCGATGCGACATTCCCTCGCGAGCTTGACCGCAAGTATCGACAACGCTTTGAAGATGTTCCGTTGATGACAAACGATTGGTACCTAACGGTCGTATACAACCCCGTCGGAGATCTCACACAAAAGTTTCTGGCTCGGTTCGAACGCCCGACGCGCGAAGACCTGCTGGAGATCCAGGCAGAGGCAATCGCAAGCCTCGAAGACATAGCGTCGCAGATTACGGGAGCGATGCGCACTTACGGCATTGAAGCGCTCGGCATCTACTATCGCGATGCCAGAGGGAATCGCATCGAGGACCGAGAAGCGACGGAGACTGAGGACGCGCCAGATCCGGACGACATTCTCAGTTACAGCATAGATCCTTCAAGCGCGCCCGCTTCCACGTTGCAACTTGTCGCTTCGGCAGAACGTCAGTTCGCATTCTCGAGCGCGCTGGAGTTTTTCTCCTTTTTGGCTAATGACGAATGGCAACCGGTTCCGGTCACGCGGGACCGAGCACGAGAGTCGATGCTCTACAACCGCATCGTAAGTTCGGTGTTCGGTGACGTGATGCAAAGCCGCCGAATAGATTCCGACAAATATGTCGCGGGCGTAGAGATCGTGGACTTTCCGGAGGCGACCGAGCCGGGGCAGCTCAACGTTCTGATGGAGGCGGACTTCGAGTTCGTGCTGTCGCAGCAGTATTGCTGCATGTCGAGCATTGCGGCGAGTGTGTTCCTGTCGAACCAAGAAAAGGCGATGCTCGAAACGAAGGACAAGAGCCGGTCTCAAATCGCTCAGATGGCCGATGCCGCAGACGATGTTGTCTCGCGTCGTGTGACAATGGGGTGGTACTACGGTTGTCTGCATGTCACTGCCGATACGCCGAAGGAGGCGCAACGGCGGGCGCGCTCCGCGCGAGTGATGCTGAACTCGTGCTCGGTCGTCGCAGGATCAATTGGCCTCGCTTCGGACGCAGCATGGTGGTCCCGGCTGCCGGCCAATCACGCGCTGGCGCCGCGCCCCGTGCCAATCAACAGCATGAATTTCCTGTCGTTCTCGCCGTTCCACAATTTCATGGTTGGAAAGCCAGACGGTAATCCGTGGGGTCCCGCCGCCGCATTGTTCAAGACCGTCACGGGCACGCCACTATTCTTCAATTGGCACTCGTCGCCACTCAGCGAAAGCTCTCTCGGCAAACGTCCACCCGGCCACGCGATCATGCTGGGCAAGACCGGCTCGGGAAAGACTACCTTGCTGAGCGCGCTCTTGTCTTTCTCGACGAAGTTTCGGCCTCGCCAATTTGTCTATGACGTGGGGCAAGGCATGTATCCCTTGGTTGCGGCCCTTGGCGGACTGTACACCGTGCTGCGAGACGGTCACCCCACAGGATGGCAACCGGCGCAGCTTGCAGCGACCGAAGCAAACATCAGACTGGTCAAGCGGCTTATCAGGTTGTGCGCCGAAACCTCGTTGGAAAGCCCAATTACCCATGATGAGGTGAAACAAGTCAACGAGGCGGTCGATGCGGTCATGGGGTCGAGTTCTCTCCTGCCACCGGAGACTCGCACCTTCACTGCTATCGTGCAACATCTTCCGCGACCCTATCAGATAGGTGCAGGCGAGCGGCCGTCCCTCGCGTCGCTGCTCGAGCCGTGGTGCCGTGGGGGAGAGCACGGGTGGCTGTTTGATAACGATGCTGACGAGCTGGATTTGAGCCGGCGCGACGTGTTCGGATTCGACCTCACTGATTTCATCGTCGGACCAGGGCAAAAGGCGCCCGTCGCTCGCACGCCACTGTTGGTGTACCTGCTGTATCGGGTGCGCTCTTCGATCGACGGAACGCGCCGCGTCATGCAAACGTTTGACGAGTTCGCGCAGTATCTCGACGATCCGACCATCACGCTCGAAGTGAAGCGTGGACTCAAGACTGATCGAAAAAAGGACTGCATTTACGTATTCGCCACCCAAGAGGCGAACGATGCGCTCGACAGCGCAATCGGCAAGACGATCACTCAGGCGTGCGTGACCAAAGTGATGCTTTACAACCCCGAGGCGACTCCCTCGGACTACCTTGAGTATCTCAAGCTCACGCCCGCAGAACTGGACGCGATGCTGTCGATCCCCGAGGACAGTCGGCAATTTCTCGTCAAGCAAGGCAACCAGTCGGCAGTCGCTGTCATGGATCTCGCTGGCATGGACGACGAAATTGCGGTTCTTTCTGGGACACCGGACAACGCTGAGCGACTCGATCAAGTGATCGATCGACTCGGTTCGCACGATCCCGATGCGTGGTTGCCGGCGTATTTCGACGCGGTTCGCCGTAAGGCGTAAAGGAGATGGTTGATGAATCGCTCTCTATCTAATATCGCGTTCGCCTTGACGGCGATCTTCGTGCCGATGACAGCGCAAGCCCAGGTCATCGTAGAAGATCCAATGGCCATCGTGCAGCTCGTCAATCAAGTGACAACACTGAAAAGCCAGCTCGACCAACAGGTCGCCCAATATCGGGCGCTTACCGGTAGTACCGGTCTAGGGAATCTTGTGCCGGGCGATGCTTCGCTTTTGCGCACGAACCTTCCCTCGAACTGGTCTCAGGTTTATGGCGATGCGCTTAGTGGAGGTAGCTCGGGCTACAACACTCGCACAACACAGATTCTGAACGCCGCTAGATCCAAGATAGATGGTATGGGGCGCGGTGACGCGCTTGACTATGCGAACAGCCAAGTCGAATCAAAAGGTGCAACCGATAGAGCAATGGGAGAACAGGCCTACAACAATGAGATGGCTGAGCTCAGCAATATCCAATCGATGACGAATCAGATCGACGCGACCAGCACGCCGAAGCAGATCGCAGATCTCCAGGCGCGCATTTCGACGGCACGGGGCGCGATCGAAGCCGAGCAGACCAAGCTGAACCTCATGTCGTCGTTGCAAAGATCGCAGGACAAGATTCTGCAGCAGCAACAAATCCAGGCGGCCCGACGGTACGGGATTGGGACCGCCTCGGATGGAAACACCACGCCGAACCTCACACCTTGATCGACAACCGGACCTGACTTCCATGAACAATGCAGTCGTTGTACTTGCCTCGCTTTTGATTCTTTCGGCCTGCGGCAAGGACGCCGATCATCCATCGCAGACAAAAGATTGGTACATGCAACACGACGCCGAGCGTCATGCAAGAGTGGCTGCATGCAAGAACGACGCAGCACAGAAAGTAATGCCCGATTGTCAGAATGCTCTTGACGCGCAGGCTCAGATCACCGCATTTGGAAAATAGGAGAAGTCGGATGGCCGCCTACAATGCAACGTCGCAAATCTTCACTTACATGGATACAGTGGTATCCCAGTTCGTGGCAACGAATCTCTCTAATGTGATCAGCTTTGCGGCTCCGATCGTAGCGCTGGGCCTAACGATGGCTTTGATGATCGAAGGATTGTTTCTCATCGGACGGCCGAACGGTGAGCCTTTAAGTTCGCTCGTCAATAGGTTCGTCAGATATGCGATCGTCATCGGGATAGCAAGCGCCGGCGGGTGGTATCAGACCAAGCTCGCAAACGTGGCGATGCATATTCCTGATGAGTTAGCCTCAGTGTTTGTCTTGGACGGTCAATCCGGCGCTCATGCGCAAACTACGATCTCCAGCTCGATCGATCAAGCGATGGACAACGGATTGAATGTGGCCCGGAAGGCGTTCGAGGGAGCAGGGGTTATGAGCGGTCCCAGCCTCGCCAACTTGATACTCGGTGTGACGGTCCTATTTGTCACCGCGATCATGTGTGGGATTGGAGCCGGCCTTATCCTGATGTCCAAAGTGATGCTTGGTATTACGATTTGCTTCGGGCCGATCTTTATCTTTTTGCTTCTCTTCGAAAGCACTAAATCGCTGTTCACGCGATGGATGGGATCAGTCGTCAACTATGGTTTGGTAACCGTGCTTTTCTCCGCAGTATTCGGATTGTTGCTTTACTTCTTCAAAGCCGCAATAAGTGCTGCGTCTGCAGATAACCCCGATGCACCTATCATGGTTTCCATCGTCACATGCGTCCTTCTGTTGGTCATTACGTGGTTTGTGCTGAAAGAGATCCCGCATATGGCTTCGTCTTGGGGGCAGGGTGTATCGGCAGACATCTTTCGGCATACACGCCAAAGTAAAGATGGACTTGGCGCCGGCAGAGGCGCTAGTCGCGGAGGCAGTGCCGTTGCGTCAGGTCAATCCGGCAACGGCGGCGCTGGCTCCTCTAACTCGGCCGCAACTCCGTCGACAGCATCCTCAGCAACCCAATCTGCTACTAACGGTCTAGCCCACGGTTCTCGGCGATCCGCCTAGCCGACTACGTTCTTATCCAGTAAATCATTGAAATTGTAATTTCAATGATTTACTATGGTTTTGCAAGATAACCACCAAGAGCGCGACTATGAAGCCACTCGCATATTCTCTATTTTTTGTACTCCTAACGCTATGCGGTTGCGCGAGTAAGCCGAAGCCGCCGCCCGAGCCCGATATGACCCATCTTGTTCCGGTCAATAAGGCGACGCCTACTGAACTCGAAGGCAAGGTAATTCTTCCGCCTAAAACGGCGGTTCAGCAATGGAAGGCCGGGGACTCGAACTGATGAAAGCCGCAGATCAAAAAATTACGCGTGCCGAACGTAAGGCGATCACCCGCGCTGACATGGACATTTATCGAAACGAGCGCGGAAGTGTAGAGATCGATCTGCTCGACGAAGTTTTGATGTCGCGTAAGCGTGCCTGGCAAGTCGCGTCCGGCTTCGCGGCATTTGCGCTGATGGCGTGGATTGTGGCCGGCGGGACCATGCTTCGCTACGCGCAACCGTTGCCGCAATACCTGCTGACGCTGAACAAATCGACCGGTGAGCTGTCGCAGGTGTCGATCGTCACGCAGAACATGGGAATCGATGAAGCAACAGATCAATATTGGGTATCGCAGTTTGTGATTCATCGCGAAGCCTACGACTTCTATGCGGGGCAAACCGATTTCGACTTCATGCGACTCACAGCCGCGGGTCAGGTTGCCGACGACTATATGCAGCAATATCGCGGTTCCAAACCTAAGGACAAGGTGCTCGGCGACTCAGAGAGCACGTCGGTGCATATCAACTCCGTGATCGTCGACACTAAACATCGTGTCGCTACGGTTCGGTACACGACGACGAAGCGTGTACGCGATCGGCCACTCGCTGAGCCGCCGCAATATTGGATCGCGACGCTGGCCTATGACTACGTGCATCGTCCGATGACCGCTGCAGAACGATTTATCAACCCGGCCGGTTTTCAGGTCACCAGTTTCAGACCGAATCTGGAGAATCCCGCCAACGTAGGAAGAGTAGGGGGCTGATGATGTTTCGATACGCGTTGACTGCCCTTACGTCTGCTGCTGTGCTCGCATCTTCGTCGACCTTTGCAGTCGCACCGAAGAAAAACTCACCCGACGACTATCGCATCAAGTCCGTGGTCTACAACGCTCAGGATACGGTTCAATTAAATGCCGTGCTTGGCCTGCAAATTCATATCACGGTCGGGCGCGATGAGACGTACGTGACGCATGCATTTGGCGACACGAAGGCATGGCAGTTCACTCACAGCGGCAATAACTTCTTTGTGCGCCCCACGGCGGATCTCAGCGATACCAATCTGACCATCATCACCGACAAGCGCACTTACAACATCCTGCTCCATTTCATCGGCCATGCGTCGAGGAAGGGCGCAGACGGGCAACCCGTTCAGGCGTTCATCAACAACCCGTGGTCCATGAAGCAGGCGACCATCGAATTGAATTACCTGTATCCCGATCAGGAGCTTGCGAAAGCGAAAGCAGCAGTCGCACGGGCCGAACGATCAAAGGCTATGAACCGGGATGACCCGAATGCAACCTACAACGTCGACTATCAGATGTCTGCCGATCCTGCGTCGTCGTCGATCGCGCCAGTGAACACATGGGACAACTTTCGGTTCACCTACTTCAAATTTCCTGCTAACGCTGAGCTTCCCGAGATCTTCGTCATGAGTTCGGATGGCAAAGAAAGCACCGTCAACACGCACGTTGAAGGTGTCGACCACAACATCATTGTCGCTGAGACCACCGCCAAGCAATGGCGCGTGCGCTACGGGCAGCAGAAGGTAGTTGGCGTCGTCAACGGCGGATTTAATCCGGCGCGCGGAGCTGCCCCCAGCGGGACGACCGTGCCGGGCTACACGCGGACCATGAAAGGGGAGAGCGAATGAGCCGGCGAGAGCAAAACATTGACGAGCTCGTCGATCCGAGCGAACAGATTGATGGCGGTCGGGAGTCCTTCAGCCGGGCTGTATCGCCGCGGAATCGCGTACAGGGCATGCGTGCGTTCGTTGCGCTGATGGTCATCATCGGGATCGTCCTTGTCGGCTGGATCATTTTCCGAAAACTGCATCCTTCTCCAACACCGGATGCTCAGGGGAAGCAGCAGAATTCCGGCATGCTGCCGCAGTACAGCTTCTCGACCGATCCGAGCGGTGCTGCCACGGCGCCCGTAGCCGCGAGTCCAGCCGCCGCATCCGACCCACTGCCGCAGCATTCACTACCGGCGCGTCAGACAGGTGCCAAGCGCGAGTTGACGCCAGAAGAAAAGGCGTATCAGCGTCGTCTTGATGCGAACGCTGCCGGAGTTCAGGACGCTCCACAAAGCACAGGAAGCCCACTGCAAAAGACGTCGGCGGGAACGGGCTCCACTCCTGTAAGCGCCGACAGCTCAGCCCTCGCATCAAAAATGAACGGGGTCACCATTGGACGAGTCATGGCGAGCACCTTCGAGCACCCGAGCATGACCGTGCCGGCAGGCACGATGATCCAGTGCGGGACTGCGACCGAACTGGATACAACCGTTCCCGGACAGATCAAGTGCCATGTCAGTCAGGATGTGTATTCCTTCAACCACAAAGTGCGTTTGATCGACAAAGGTGCGACCGTCGTTGGGGAGGCGAGCGGCGGGATCAAGAGCGGGCAAGCGCGTGTGTTCGCATTGTGGACCCGCCTTGTGAATCCAGACGGAGCAGTGATCAATCTGAATAGTCCCGGCACCAACGCCCTCGGTAGCGCTGGCATTCCTGGGCAGGTCGACTCGCATTTTTGGGAGCGATTCGGTCCAGCAATTCTGATATCGGTGATCTCGGATTTTGGCAACGCAGGCGTTCAGTACGCAGCGAACAAAGCCAGCAACGGCGGCACGAACCTCAACTTCGACAACACCTCGCAGACATCAGACTCTCTCGCGCGAGAAGCGCTTGCCGCGACGATCAACATCCCGCCAACGCTGTACGACCAGCAGGGCGATCACGTTGCCATCTTCGTGCGTCAAGACCTCGATTTCAGCAACGTGTACGAGTTGAACAGTGATGCCACTCCATAAAGCACAGTCCTTTATTGCCTCGGACCATGCGGTAAACATGACGTTGGCCCCGCTGCTCGCTTATCTTGAGGACCCAGCGGTTTTCGAAGTTCGGATCAACAGATTCGGGCAGGTCGTCGCTGCTCGGACGGACGGCCGTGAAATCCTCCAGGAGCCGGCAATCACCCCTGCGTACGTCAACAATCTGACGAACACGCTTCTTTCATACAACGGCTTGGGTCCCTCACCGATCATGGACGTGATGTTGCCCAACGGCACCCGCGGCGTGATCGTGCGGCCGCCAGCTGTGCTTGAGGGTACCGTGCTGATTTGCTTCCGAAAGCACCTTCAGCTTCGAAAGGGGCTTGAAGAGCTGCAAGACGAAGGTCGCTTTTCGAATGCAAGACGACGCACCATCGAGGACATGCTGAAGCTTGATGCCGTTGAAGAAAAGCTGCTTGCGCTCCTTGATCGTCGAGATGTTGTCGGCTTTATGCGTGAGGCGGTTCGAAACCGGAAAAACATCTGCGTCTCAGGCAAGACCGGATCCGGGAAATCGACGCTCACTCGGACGCTGCTGGCCGAAGTTGCTTCGACCGAGCGCGTGCTGTTGTTAGAAGACGTGCACGAGGTCGAGGCCGATAACCAGTACGAGGTCGGTTACATGATGTATGGCAAACAAGAGGGAAGGGTGTCCGCCAAAGAATGCCTCACGGCCGCAATGAGACTTTCGCCAGATCGCATTTTTTTGACTGAGTTGCGTGACGATGCGGCATGGGATTACTTGACGGGCGCGAACACCGGGCATCCGGGGGGCATTTTCTCGACGCATGCTGACAACGCCGCGACCACATTTGCGCGAATCGCAACATTGGTAAAGGCTTCGGACGTCGGGCGGACCGTTGATTACGACGTCATTCTTAAGACCGTGATCACCACAGTCGACATCGTCATCTACATGGCGGATCGGGAAGTGAAAGAGATCTACTATGACCCGCTGTATCGAAGGCGCCAATTGGTAGGTTAGTGAAGAGAGCAGTCGCGAAGAGGCGCAGCTTCTGGTGCTTGGCATCACGCGATGCTGTCGCCTTTAAACGCAAGTTGGGATGAACGAACCCTAAGGGATTCGAATAATTAACGCAGTGGTCCGCGCGACGCGCAGGAGTGTGTAGATGCTGACATGGCTAGACTATTTGAGTCGAAGGTTCATGGAAATTCCTGGTGAAACGTTTCACCAAGGTGATCCACGTAAGGCTTTAGCCCATACCATCGCTATGACATTTGCCGAAGGCAATGGTATCGGCGAATGCGACGACAAAATGGATAATCTCTTTCTGTCGATGCTGGCGCCTTTCGCTGCGCCATATATTGGGAGCGGAGCTGTACTCAGGTTTATAGACGGCACGCCGTTCGAGCGTCCACTGGGAATCGTTCTGACTAGGAAAACGGCTGAACTCTTAACTGCGACGAAAAACCCTGCGATCCGCGATGAAATGTGGCGCGAGCGCCTTGGCAGTCGACGCGCTATTTATATCGATATCCCGCACGGTGCGTTCATTTTTCGGAACGAGGCAGGCGAACGTGTTCAACTAAGGGCGATTCTAGCGGCTCCTTTCTTACCTACTGACCACCCCGGCTACACACAGTTCTTTGTGCAGGTCACGGCTGTTGGTAGCGAAAATGGCCGCGGCCGTTTTATTGGGATTCTTCACCCTACGGGAAAAATATCCTTTTTGGGCTATGACAACGGACAGCCGATGTGTGAGCCCGGATTGTTTTCGGATTCCGATACAAGTATGCGAAAAGGTGTCTTGTGTTTTTCGGGAACATTTTTACGGATGGTACTTTGCTATTACCTGTTTGCGCCCCGCGAAACTCGTAAAGACGTCACCGTGACTGCATCGAAACGGCTAAAGAAGGGCAAGCCAAGAAGTGGGCAAAGTTTATTTGCAATGACAAGGCTCCATCCGACCGAAAAAGTCGGTCGAACTAGTAGCAGCGCTCATGGCAGTTGGTCGTTGTCTGAACGTCAGGAAGTCGCGGGGCACTTCAAGTTGCAGGCATATGGCCCCGACCATTCGCTACGCCGAATGATTTGGGTATCAGACTACGAGCGAGGGCCCGAAGATGCGCCGTTGAGGCCAAAGGGTGTGCGGATTTGATTGGAGTCGATATGAAGGAAAAATTCTACACACTTTTCTTTCGATATGGACTACGAATAAAAAGCGTTAATGTTACTTATGTAAAGTCGTTGAGCGAGTCGCACGGGTAGCGCTCGGTTCAGTCAGGATCGGCTCCGCAGCGAGACCGAAGGCGGTTCGCCAAATGCCAGCTTTTACTGCGTGCATCACTCTGGAAGTGATCACGACCCGAAGGCCTCAGCCAGCTCGCCGCTAAAAGTGGACGTCCAGCCTCACATACTTGCTAAACTTGTTCATGACCTGCCCCCTCAATGCGGCTCTGAGCCGCGGTGTAGCCCACCTCAAGCTTAATCCGCGTAACCTTGAGGTGCGGCAGGTCCATACATGATGTCTAGCAGGCTGTTGAAATACCCTTTGCGCGGTCATCCGTGCGTAAGGGAGAGACGTTGATTTAAAGAATTCGACGACACAGAGACAGAAGCGATGCGCGGCCCCGACAGCTACACTGAATCGATGTTCACGATGTCCAGACTGGACGATTTCGTTCCGGCCAATCATCCGCTGCGACCGATTCGCCTGTGGCTGAACGAGGCGCTCAGGCGCATGGACGAGGTGTTTTCGCGCATGTACGAGAGCGAGGCCAAGGGCGGTCGCCCGAGCATCGCGCCGGAGAAACTGATACGCGCGCTGTTGTTGCAGGTGTTGTATTCGATTCGCAGCGAACGCATGCTGATGGAGCAAATCTCCTACAACATGCTGTTTCGATGGTTCGTCGGACTGGCGATGGATGATGCGGTCTGGGACCACTCTACCTTCAGCAAGAACCGCGACCGGCTGATGGTCCACGATGTCATGGTCAGCTTGTTCAACGAGACTGTCGAGACGGCGCGCGTGCAAGGTCACCTGTCGGGCGAGCACTTCAGCGTCGACGGCACGCTCATTCAGGCGTGGGCGGGACACAAGAGTTTCGTGCCCAAGACAAAGTCGGATGACGATTCGCCGCCTGAGGGCGGAGACGGCTCGCAGGAGAACTGGCGCGGCGAGAAACGCAGCAACGACACCCATGAATCCAGCACGGACAGTCAGGCGCGCTTGTTCCGCAAGAGTCGTGGCACGGGCGCGGTGCTTTGTTACATGGGTCACGTGCTGACCGATAATCGGCATGGTCTCGTGGTCAACGCACAGGTCACGCAGGCCAATGGCACGGCCGAACGGGATGCGGCCGCGCAGATGCTTGCGGATGCTGCGCAATTTGCCGGTACGACCATAACGGTCGGTGCTGACAAGAACTACGATACGGCGGGCTTCGTGGCGACGTGTCGCGAGAACAACGTGACACCGCACGTGGCGCAAAACGATGCACGCGCGGGCGGTTCCGCGATTGACGCTCGAACCACACGATGGCCAGGCTATGCAATCAGTCAGTGCAAACGCAAACGCATCGAGCAGGTGTTCGGATGGGCAAAGACCGTTGGCAGAATTCGGCAGGCGATGTATCGAGGTCTGAAGCGAGTCGACCAGCTCTTCGTGCTCACTCAGGCGGCGTACAACCTCACTCGCATGCGAACGCTTGCTGCTAAGGCAGCTTGAAAGAGTAAGCGAGAAGGAACGCGGCATCGGCGGCATCTGAATCAAGGAGAATCGGCGTCAATTTATTTGGAACATTCCAACGCGCTAGCTCTTCCGAATAATCGAGCCCACGTTCATTGAGGCATATTTCAACAGCCTGCTAGAAGGCAATGACGTTACCGCGTTAGCGCACCACAATCACCGACGACGTAATGGCGTTGAAATCCGCCCTGAAATGCACCGAACTTTTCAGCGCGAGCACCTGCATCGTCTCTGGTTCGATGCCGACGTGGCGGAAGATGGACCGGTCCGCGGCCTGCATGGTTCGAGAGGACACGATCGCGCGCACGTCGGTATGCTCGA
Source organism: Caballeronia sp. TF1N1 (assembly GCF_022878925.1). Lineage (NCBI taxonomy): Bacteria > Pseudomonadati > Pseudomonadota > Betaproteobacteria > Burkholderiales > Burkholderiaceae > Caballeronia > Caballeronia sp. TF1N1. The sequence continues at coordinate 21,931 of NZ_CP084630.1, read as the reverse complement.
CCCGCAACAGTGCCATCGGGCCGAGGTCGATGGCACTGTTGCGCCACATCGGCCCCGTTCCGGTGAAACGGCCGTCGGTCACGCGCTCCACGATGAACATCGCTTCGTAAGGCGCATTGCTCGATGTCGCTGCGCGACCGCCCAACTTGAGGGCGATCCGGGAACCGACGCCCGAGGCGTGCGCGGCATGTGCGGCGTGTGAGTCGCAAATAACGGCGACCACCGCGCGATACGCGTCTTGTGCGACCAATTCGCGGAGAATCGCGGTGTTGTCGGATGCGGCACCGGCGCCGGGATTGTCATCGGTATCGCAAAGAACAATAGGCAGGCCCGGTTGCAAGGCCACGCGGCGACGCGCTTCGTCCACCGCCGCATCGGGCGAAAGCGGTGCTTCCGCGAAGCGCGCGCGTTGTGCTGCGATGGCTTCCGCGAATTGCGCCGTTACGCGCTCAGCTTTTATCGGGTCGTCCGCATACGCGAGCACGGTCTGATGCCGGCCCGCGACACTGGCCAGCGGAAAGCCGCTCGCCCAAGACATCGACGCCAGTCCTTTTTCCGTCTCGGTGCATTCGAGCAGCGCCATCAGCGATTGCGCCGGTTCCGCGAGCGTGCATTGCGCGGTGAGCGGCGCGACGAACGCGATGTGTTCCATCGACTTCGCCAACGGACGTCCGCGTTCGATGCGCGCCATCAGCAAGCGCGCCGCCCGCGCGCCGCTTTCGTCCATATCGACGTGGGGATAGCTGCGGTACACAACGATCGCATCACACAGATCGAACAAACGGCGGCTGATATTGGCGTGGAGATCGAGACTCACGACGATGGGCAACGCTTCACTCATACGGACGCGGATGCGCGCGAGCAACTCGCCCTCGGCGTCGTCGTGCGAGACGGTCGACATTGCGCCGTGCAGGTCGAGATAAAGGCCGTCGAGCGGTCCGGCATCGAGCAAACGCTCGATCATTTCATCTGCGAGCGCATTGAAAGCGGCGTCCTCGACGCGGCCGGATGGCGTCGCCGCCGCCCACATCAGCGGCACGACGTTGGCGGCGCCCACACGGGCGTCGGACGCGAGCGCGGCGAGCGCGCCGGCAACGGGCAGGTTCATCGCGCCGAGCGTCGCCTCGATCTGCGCGCCTTTTTGCCAGCCCGGCCAGCCGCCGCCAAGGATAAAAGCCTCAAGCGGCGTGGTCGCCGCATACACGTTGGTCTCGTGCTGAATGCCGCCCACTGCGATTCTCATGAAGATACCTTCACCCGCACTCAAACCACGACGAGTCGGCGCGGATTGCGCGTCAGCAGTTCGATGCCGTCATCCGTCACGAGCACGGTCTCGCTGAACGCAATGCCGTTCGCCGACACGTACATGTGGAAGATCATGCCCTCTTCCAGCACCCAATCCGCATTGTTGAGGAACACCCGCGTGAAGTCGCTCGTGTGCGGCGTCGATTGCGGGTAGTAGCCGAGCGTGTAGCCCGTGATGTTCGGAAACGTGCTGCGCAGGCCGGCGGCGAGAATGGCGTCGCGGGCAATGGCGTCGATTTCTTTCGCGACCGCGCCGGGACGCATCGCGGCGAATTGGCGATCCTGAATCTCCAGCAGTTGCGATGCGATGCGCTGTTGCTCGTCGCTCGCCTCGCCCATCACGGCGGGACGCATGATGCGGGCGCTGTAGCCGTTCACGAACGGCAGCAACTCCATGTGCAGAATCTCGCCGCGTTCGAGCGGACGGCTGTGCAGATTGCCGTGCAGGAAGGCATCGCCGACACCGTTGGTGATCGGACCCGCGCGGCCCGAATCCGCGCCGTGGCGCATGAACGCGTAGCTCACGGCGGCGGCGGCATCGCGCTCGGTCTTGCCGACGCCTGCCACGGCGAGCGCCTCGCTGATGGCGATATCGCCGATAGCGGCGGCGCGTCGCACATAGTCGATTTCAGCGGCCGACTTGCGCGCGCGCAGCACTTCGAGCACGCCGGAGAAGTCGCCGAAGCGCGCTTGCGGCAACGCGGCCTTCAGGCGGTTGAAGCGGTTCAGCGTCATGCAATACGAATCGCCGTCGAGGCCGATGTGGCCCGCGTCCCAGCCGCGTTCGCGCAGCAGTTGCGCAAGCACTTCGATGGGATCTTGCCAGTCGGAGAAGCCGACATGCTGCGAGAGCCACGTGGTTTCCAGGTACGGCAGTTCGTCCATCGAACGCAGCATGAACACCGGCTCGCCTTCGAGCGGCACCACGCACGCGCGGTACATGTTCTCCGAAATGCCGAAGCCGCTGATGTAAAACAGAAAATCGGTCTGGTCGATGATGAGGGTGTCGAGCTGGCGTGCGCGCATCGCGGCACGGACTTTCTTAAGGCGGTCGCGGTATTCGTCGAGTGAAAAGAGCAGGTTCTGAACGATAGTCATGGGTCGGGCGCGAATCGCGCGAAATGAGTTGCTTAAAGGGAAATCACGCACGGCGGCCCGTGAGCGCGCTCAGGCCGAGCGTGATTGCCGAAACGATGACGAGCAGCGCGCTGACAGCCGCGATCTTCGGGTCGAGCTGGAACAGCACCGCGTTCCAGATGCGCACCGGCAGGGTTTGCGACGACGTGCCCGCCATGAACAACGCGATGAGCAACTCGTCGAATGAGGTGAGAAACGCGAAGATCGCGGCGGACACCACGCCGGGCGAGATCATCGGCAGCGTGATGCGCTGAAATGCGGTGATGCGGCTCGCGCCGAGACTGAGCGCCGCGTCTTCGAGGCGGCCGTCGAATGCCTGCAACGTCGAAGACAGAATGATCACCGCAATGGGCGACGACACGACCGCATGGCCGATCACGATCGAGCCGATGTTGCCGAACACCGCGACGTCCGAGAAAAAGAAGAACATCGCGATGGCGGCGATGACGTTCGGCACGATCATCGGCAACAGGATCAGCGCATAGACCGCGCGCTTGAGCGGAAAGCGATGACGCACCAGCGCCAGCGACGCGAGCAGCGACATCGTGAGCGTGATAAGCGTCGACAGAAACGCGATGCGTACGCTCAGCCAGATCGACGCGAGCCAGTCGGGGTCGGTCAGCACGGACACGAACCAGCGCATGGAGAGCGTCTTGGGCGGAAAGGACAGATAGCCGGCGTCGTTCAGCGCGAGCGGAAACACGAGCACGATGGGCGCGGCCATGAAGATGAGCACGGCGATCGCGAAGATCGCGAGCGGCAGGCTAGTTCCACGCGGTTTCACCGTTTTGCCTCGAATAGCCGGTTGAGTCCGATCAGACGTTCGTACAGCGCGAACAACACCAGCGTGCTCGCGAGCAGCACGGCGGCGAGCGCCGACGCGAAGTTCCAGTCGAAGTAGGTTTCGATCTGCGCCTCGACGACCATGGAGATCAGGCTGTCCTGCTGGCTGCCCATCAGCGCGGGCGTGATGAAGTATCCGAGCGACAGAATGAACACGAGCAATCCGCCCGATGCGACGCCCGGCATCGACAGCGGAAAGAAGATGCGCCAGAACGCGCGCGTGCGTCCGGCGCCGAGGCTTTCGGCCGCCAGCAGCAGACGGGCGTCGATGGAACGCATCACGCTGTAGAGCGCGAGCACCATGTACGGCAGCAGCATGTAGGTCATGCCGATCAACACGCCGGTGCGGTTGTAGAGCAGCTTCACCGGTTCGTCGATCAGATGCAGGCGGATCAACAGATCGTTGATGATCCCGTGACTGCCGAGCAGCACCATCCACGCGTAGGTTCGCACCAGCACGCTCGTGAAGTACGGAATGACGACGAGAATCATCAGGAGCGTCGCCGTGCGCGGCTTGCGCTGCGACAGGAAATACGCGAGCGGATAGCCGATCGCCAGCGTGAGGATCGTGACGAGCGCCGCAATCACGAAGGTCGTGCGCAAGACGATCAGATACGCGGGCTCGTGCAAAATGCGCAGCATGTAGACCGGCGTGAAACCGGTCTTGTCATGGATCGCGCGAACGAGCATGGCGCCGAGCGGATCAATGAAAAACACCGCAACGAACGCGATCAGCGGGAGCAAGAGCCAGAAAGCGGGTGCGCGCGGGCGCCGCATGGAAACGGCACTCATGCTGCCTGCTCCTTCGGAAGAGCGGCCGTCGGCATGAGCCATGCGCTCTCCGCGTTGGTGTGCAGCGTGACGCCGTCGCCGGAAACGGGCATCGACACTGCGCCCGTGTTCGGCAACTGCACCGCGAGCAACTGGCCGTCCGCCAGCGCGACCGTGTACTTCACGGTGTGACCGAGATACAGCGAATCGACGACGACCGCATCGAGCTTCGCGCCTTCACCCGCGACGTGCTCGCCACGCTTTGTCAGCACGATGCGTTCGGGGCGCAGCAACGCGCTGGCGCGTTCGCCCGGACGCAGCGAAGGCGCGCTCGCGCCTTCGAGCGCGATGCCATCCGCGAGGCGCAACACGGCTCGGCCCGTTGCAACCGATTCCACCACGCCGTCCAGCAGATTCGACTGGCCGACGAACTCGGCGACCCAGCGCGTGAGCGGCCGCTCGTAGAGATCGGCGGGCGAGCCGATCTGCGCGATGGCGCCGTCGTGCATCACCGCGATGCGGTCCGACAGCGTCAGCGCCTCTTCCTGATCGTGCGTGACGAGCACCATCGTCGTGCCGAGCGACGTATGCAGCGCCTTGATCTCGTGCTGCATGCGCTCGCGCAGGTTCTTGTCGAGCGCGCCGAGCGGTTCGTCGAGCAATAAGGCGCGCGGATCGAAGATCAGCGCACGCGCCAGCGCGACGCGCTGCTGCTGGCCGCCCGACAGTTCACGCGGATAACGCTGGCCCTTGTCGGCAAGTTGCACCGTCTCCAGCAACTGCGCGACTTTCTCGGCAATCTGCTTCTTGCCGAGATGACGCATCTGCAACGGAAAGGCCAGATTTTGTGCGACCGTCAGATGCGGAAACAGCGCGTAGTTCTGGAACACGACGCCCAGATTGCGCTGCGCGGGCGCGAGTCCCGTCACGGTCTCGCCGCCGATCAGCACGTGCCCCGACGTCGGCTCGACGAAGCCCGCGAGCATCATCAGCGACGTGGTCTTGCCCGAGCCACTCGCGCCGAGCAGCGTGACGAACTCGCCCGCCTCGATCTTCAGATCGAGATCACGCACGGCCGCCGCGCGACCGTATGTTTTAGTGATGCCGCGCAGTTCGAGACTGGCGCCGGCGCTCTTCGACTTGCTCATGCTCACCCCTGAATCATCCCTGAAGCACCCACGACTGCCATTGCTGTCCCACCGACGCGAGATTGTCCGACCACCATTGCGGATCCTGCTGGAACGACTCCGCGAAGTGCTCCTTCGAACTCGGCAGACGCGACAATTCCTGAGGCTTGAGCAGCGCGAGCGCCTTCTGGTTGGTCGGGCCATAAGCGAGATGGCGTGCAATCTCGGCCTGCACCGAAGGCTGCAAAGCGAAGTCCACGAACTTCTGCGCGTTCGCCGCGTTCGGCGCTTGCTTGATGACACTCAGACACTGCGTCTGACGCTTGGCTTCGTTCCACTCGATGGCGAGCGGCGCGCCCTTGTCGATCAGGTCTTGTGCGCGGCCGTTCCACATGCCGCCGAGCACGGCGTCCTTGCGCTCCAACAGTTGTGCGGAAGCGGCACCGGTCGTCCACCACGTCGTGATCTGCGGCTTGATGCGCGAGAGCGACTTGAGGGCGCGCGGGATGTCGAGCGGATAGAGCTTGTCCATCGGCACGCCGTCGGCGAGCAGCGCGAATTCGAGTTCGGCGGAGCCGGATTGCTGGTCCGCGAGCGTGCGCGCACCGGGGAATTTCTTCGCATCCCAGAACTCCGCCCACGATTTCGGATGCGCGCCGTTCTTGAAGACGTCCGTGTTGTAGACCATCACCGTCGAGAAAAACAGGCTGCCCGCGTAGTTGGGCTTGCGCACGATGGGCTGGATGTCGTCCGGATGCGTGAACTTCATCTTCGCGTAGTCGATGGGCGCGAGTGCGCCGATCTTGTCGAGCGCGACCTGTGCGATATCGGTCAAATCCACCACGTCGATCGACACGCGGCCGGCCTGCACCATCGCGCGGATCTGCGCGGCGGTCGCGGGCTGCACGACCACTTCGACGCCCGTCGCAGCCGTGAAAGGCTTGTGAACGGCTGCGGCCATCACGTCCTGATAAGCGCCGCCCAGTCCACGCACGACGACTTTGCCGGCATCGGCGGCGCGCGCAATGGTCGGTGCGGCAAAAGGCAAGGCGCTCGCGGCGGCGAGGCCTGCGCTCGTCGCCAGGAAGCGGCGTCGGCCTGCGCCGAGCGGCTCAGCGGCGGGTGCGCCGTTTCGGTTTTTGGTCGATTTCAAGGGTCGGTCTCTCTTTCGCGGAGGGTTGGTCGGTTTGGTCGGTTTGGTCTGTTGGGTCGGAATCGTTCGAAGTTGCCGCGGGCTGTGCGGACGTGCGCGCGGCCCGCAGGCGGTCGTCCAGTTGGGCGGCAAGCGATGGCGTGTCGCGCGGATCGTCGCTGGCGTTCCAGTGCGACAGCAGACGCCACGCGTCGTCCGAGCGCTGCAAGAGCGCAGCAGTCTTTTCACCGTTGCGCGTCATCGTCAGCGCAACGAGCCAGTTGATCAGCCCGAGCGTGCCCGCTTGCGACCACCATCCGAACGACGTGCCCTCGCGTCCCACAAGGAAGGTGTCGGCCGCGGCTTGCGCGAGCGGCGAGGACGGTTTGTCGGTAATGGCGACGACATGCGCGCCGTAAGTGCCCGCGATCTTCATCAACTCGATCGTGTATGGGAGGTAGCGCGCATAGCCGATGCCGATCAGCACGTCGCCCGGCGCGACCTGACGGATGCGGTCGGCGATATCGCCGTGGCCTACGGTCAGCGTCTCGCACGTACCGAGCGTTTGGTTGAGATGCATCGACATGAGCAGCGCGAGCGGATATGTCGTGCCGTGTCCCGTTATCCAGATACGCCGCGCGGCGATCAGGCGGTCCGCGACACGCTCGCCGAGCGCGACGCGATTGAGCCGCGCGGTGGCGTCGAGCAACGCGGCATCGGAAGAAAACACTTCGTTTCGCAGGTCTTCGCCCGCTGCGGAGCCTTCCACCGCCGCGCGCATGCCACCCGCGCCCACGCGCTCGAGCAAGCCCTCGCGCAAGGCGCTGCGCATCTGCGGAAAGCCGAGGTAGCCGATGGCGCGCGCGAAGCGGACGATAGCCGCGTCGCTCTGCCCGGTGGCATCGCCGAGTTGTCGCGCGGTCATGAACGCTGCCTGCTCTGTGTGATCGGCGATATGGCGCGCCAGCGCTTGCTGAGCGCGGGTGAGCGAATCGAAATGCAGGCGGATTGCTTCGGAAAAAGTCGCCGCCGTTACCGTATTGGGTGCCATATGTCGCATTTGCTACAACCAATGTCGTGAATGTAGTGACTGCGACATATGCTGTCAAGAAAATCAAAAATGAAGGAAATGCAGGACGCAGGGCATCAGATGTTGATTTCCTGACCCGCCGTTGGAGTGAACCCCTGAGGCTGGGCATGGAGACGGCAGCCTGACCGAGGCGGCCGATAAACGGCTGCACACGTCGAAGCCGTCGCTGAGCCGGCAGGTTCGCGATCTCGAAGAGGAAGTCGGCGTCGAGTTGTTGCGCCGTAGCGCGCGAGGCGTCGAACTGACCGAAGCCGGCAAGGCTTTCATCGATCACGCGCGTCTGGCCATCGCTCAGGTCGATGCCGCAACGGCCTCGGCACGCCGCGCGGCCACGCCCGCCAAACCGCGCCTGGCGCTAGGATTTCTGACCGATCAGGAGACAACGTGGCTTACGGCCGCAATGCATCTGCTGCGCGAAGAGTTGCCGAATATCGAAGTGACGGTGTCGAGCGACTACTCGACCGAACTGGCCGTAGCGCTTTCGCGCGGCGAACTGGGCGCGGCCTTCATGCGCGCCGAGTCGGGCTTCGGTCTCGACTACAGGCAAGTCGGCGAGGAACCGCTGGTCGTGCTGATGCCGAGCGACCATCCGCTGACGGCTCGGGAGGCGGTGCATCCGGATGACCTGCGGCACGAGCCATTCATTGCGATGGCCGACAAGGCCAAGGTTCTACGCGAGCGTGTCGATGCATACCTCGCGCGGGCGGGCGTCACGGTGGATGTAGCGCAAAGCGTCGATAACCCGACGATGGTGATGTCGCTGATCGCTTCGTTACGAGGCGTCACGATCATTCCGGCCTATCTGCAAAACCTGATGCCGTGGTCGGTCGTCAGTCGGCCGCTGGCAGGCGAGGTGCCTATGATCGAGCTGGTGATCGGCTACAGCGCGGCAAACGCTTCGCCGATCCTCAAGCTGTTTCTCTCGCGCATCGATGAATTGATCGCGAGGATCGAGAGATAGCCCTTACGACAGGTCGACGCTCTGCTCTTCTGACGCACGATCAACTGGCTCGATCGCCGCCAGCGCGGATTGCGGTCCCGAATCGTGACGATGCACGTCGTTTGTGACAAATCCCAGAGCGTAACCCGGAATCTCGAACCATTCGGGATGGCCGAACGAGCGCCGCATATCTTCCAGCCCGCTCGCCCAGTGTTCGTCCATTGTGTCGTTGCTGAACTCGTAGTCCTTGTAGTGGCCTTCGAAGAACTTGTTCTTGTAGATGCAGCATGTTTTGAATCGAGGCGAAGCGGTGTATGCGGTTCAGCGCTCAATCCACGTAGATTGTATCCCGGTCGAATTGGCAGGGCGTGAAGATTCATTGTCAGCCGTGCCCTCTGCGCTGGCGCTGCTCGCTAACGTCCTGATGGCGTGGAACACGAAGCACATGCAGCACGCGCTCGAGTCGCTACAGGCGTGCGGAATCAAGCCGCTACCGGAGCAACTACGCAAGATCGCGCCAACGTATCTCGAGGGCATCAATTTGCGCGGGAGTTTCATCTTCCCGTGAGGCGCTACGCACGCAAGCTCCTTCCAAGCTTGGCCGAAGGTCCGGCAAAACCGGCAGCGAGTCGGCACGCATCGCAATTGAACAGCATCAGCAATTCAGGCAGACAGCAGCCCGTTGATTTGACGAGGCATTAATTTGGCGCCAGAGGGCAAAGGCTTGTCGCAGCGAGGCTTCTCCAACCCCGAAATCGCTTGCGTATCAATGTTGCCCCCATTTCAGAGCATATCTGCAATGTCCACTTCGCCTTTCAAATAGCAAACAAATTGGTCGATCGACCAACAAAAGTGCTGTAATACGGCTAATGCCGAAATAGACGAGCGAAATTCTGCTTGCATGGCTAATCAATTAGGTTACAATTGGTCACATGACCAAGTAACGTACACGCGGTCAGATGAATCCATACTGGAGTATTCATGAACTACCGCCAATATATTGGCCTAGCGACAGCTGCAATGTTTCTGCCAGTGTCGTCGCCGTTCGCACAGGTCTGGTCTGACGATCCGCTCTTGCCGCCGATAGCCAACGTTTCAACCGACAAAGCAGCCGATGAGGGGCTTGCGAGAACTGTGCATCGCGCCCTCGCAAACGGGAGGGACATCGAGCCTTCAACTGTCGCCATCCGCGCCAATTCAGGCGTAGTCACGCTTATGGGTAGCGAGCCCGACGCAACGCAAGCCGGGTTGGTGGAAAAGATTGCAATGAGCGTATCTGGTGTAAAAAAAGTCCGAAACGCCCTCACCATTCGACCAGTTGGGCAGTAGTCGAAACTCTCGATTGCTAATTTTCCGCAGTGTTCGAGGCGATCGTCGCGGAAGGCTTCGCGTGCATCCACCGCACGAATCTGAACGGTATGGGCGTGCTGCCGCTCGGATTTGAGGCGGGTGTCAATCTACCGATGCTCGCGCTCGACGGAACGGAAACCTACGACGTGATCGACGATCGCAAGCCGCGCGCCGATCTCACGCTGGTCGTGCATCGCAAGAGCGGCGAGCGCGTTGGAATCCCCGTCACTTGCCGGTTGGACACCGCCGAGGAAGTCTCGATCTACGAAGCGGGCGGCGTGGTGCAGCGCTTCGCGCAGGACTTTCTGGAGTCGTCGAAGGCTGCGGCCTACGCACGCGGTCTCTACTTTTCAAGGATTCGATACGCATGGCGCACGCACCTCAAATCAGGATTCCCGCGACGTACATGCGCGGCGGCACCAGCAAGGGCGTCTTCTTCCGCCTCGACGATCTGCCGGAAGCGGCACGCGTGCCCGGCGCGGCGCGCGACACGCTCTTCATGCGCGTAATCGGCAGCCCAGATCCGTACGGCAAGCAGATCGACGGCATGGGCGGCGCGACATCGAACACGAGCAAGACGGTGATCGTGTCGAAGAGCGCGCGTCTTGGTCACGATGTCGATTACCTGTTCGGGCAAGTCTCGATCGACAAGCCCTTCGTCGACTGGAGCGGCAACTGCGGCAACCTGTCGGCGGCGGTCGGTCCGTTCGCCATCAGCGGCGGGCTGGTCGATCCGGATCGCGTGCCGGACAACGGCGTGGCGGTCGTGCGCATCTGGCAGTCGAACATCGGCAAGACCATCATCGCGCACGTTCCGATGACGAACGGCGCCGTGCAGGAAACCGGCGACTTCGAACTCGACGGCGTGACCTTTCCCGCTGCGGAAGTGCAACTGGAGTTTCTCGATCCGGCGGCAGAAGAGGAAGGCGCGGGCGGTTCAATGTTTCCGACCGGCAACGTGGTGGACGATCTCGAAGTGCCGGGCATCGGCACGCTAAAGGCCACGATGATCAACGCGGGCATTCCGACCATCTTCCTGAACGCGGACGACATCGGTTACACCGGCACCGAGTTGCAGGACGCCATCAATGGCGACGATGCCGCGCTCAAGCGCTTCGAGACGATCCGCGCGCACGGCGCGATGCGCATGGGCCTCATCAAGAACCTCGATGAAATCGCGAAGCGTCAGCACACGCCGAAGGTCGCGTTCGTCGCGAAGCCGGTTGCGTATGTGTCGTCGAGCGGCAAGCCCGTCGGCGTGGAAGACGTGGACGTGCTAGTGCGCGCGATGTCGATGGGCAAGCTGCATCACGCGATGATGGGCACTGCGGCAGTCGCCATCGGCACGGCGGCGGCGATTCCCGACACGCTCGTCAATCTTGCGGCGGGCGGCGGCGAGCGTCAGTCCGTGCGCTTCGGGCATCCGTCGGGTACGTTGCGCGTGGGCGCGGAAGCAGTGAGAGCAGACGGCGAATGGCGGGTCACGAAGGCGATCATGAGCCGCAGCGCGCGCGTGCTGATGGAAGGCAACTTGCGCGTTCCGTCGCGCACTTGATAGGCTCGAGTCGGTAGTCACGTAAACACAACGGATACATCTGGCCAAGCGATTCACTTGGCCAGATGACTTGCAATACTCAACCAGAACGCGCCAACATCCATCGTTCGGCGGCGCACGTGAGTGGCCAAGCGAGATAAGATAAGTCCGCCTTGAGCACCGGAACGTCCGTGCAATCACCTTCAACTAAGCACTCCAGCGTGAATTTCAGCGCGCCGGCTTCGCGCCGTGCGCATTTCAATGTGGCGACCAAACGAATACAAGTATCTACCGGGACCGGCGAGAGAAACTTCAGCCGGTCGATACCGCACTGGCGCACCAATCCCACGTCTTCGAGCAGAAAGATATCGTGCAGCATCGGCGATATCATCGCGAGAATCAGCGTGCTTTGCGCGACGGGCACGCCGTACGGACCGCGCGCGGCCTCGTCGGCGTCGACGCTCAGCGCGTCGTGGTCATCGGTTGCCGTGGCGAATGCATCGATCATCGGCTGTCCGATTTCGATCCATGCGCTCTTGCCAAGATGAAAGCCGGCATAAGCCCGAATTCCATCGATACCCCGCAGAAGGACCGGCACGATGTTCCCCTGATTCGTCAGTTCGTCAGCACGTCCGCATTGCCCTCTCCGAGCGCGGGCGCGGCGCGCGTGGGCCGGAGCAGTTCCCCGTTGATGCGCGCCGGATAGCGTATTGCGCGCACCGCGCCAGCGGCGCTTTCCAATTCGACATACAACGCGTTGTGTTGCACCTGCGGATCGCTCAGATGATCGGAAGGCGCGTTCACCGGTCCTGCCGGCACATCGAGTTCGCGGAAACGCGCCAGCCATTCCGCCGTGGTCCGCTCGCGCAACGGCCCGGCAACGCGTTCGAAAAACGCATGCGTCATCGCTTTCTTGTCGGTGATGCGCTTGAGTTCCTCCTTCCATTCGGGCTTGCCGATCGCTTCGAGCGTGCGGCTCAACTGCTTGCCCGATACCGGCGACAGCACCATGTATCCGTCCTTCGTCGCAAGTACCGGTTGAGGCGCGTACGTGCACGGCGCGTCATCGTCGAGATAGGTGCGGTTGTGGAACATGTCGGGGAAGTTGAAGTACGAGAGCATGTCGAGCATCGACGTTTCCAGATGGACCGGCTTACTGGTCCGGTCGCGCTCGCGCAGTCCTGCCAGCGCCATTTGCGCGGCGAAGATCGCCGCGACTTTATCGGCGAGAAAGGTATTCGTCGCGCGCGGCGCGCCACCCGCTGCTTCGTAGCTCAACAGCCCGGTGCGGCCCTGAATCAGCGCATCGAAAGCGGGTTCTTTTGCGAGCTCGCCATCCGGACCGTAACCGGTGATCGACATTTGCACGAGCCGTGGGTTGAGTTCGCTCAACTGCGCAAAGCACAATCCCAGCGATGCCGAAACATGAGGCCGCCAGTTCTCGATATACAGATCCGCGTCCTTAAGCAACGTTTTTAATCGTTCGATATCCTGAGCTAATTTCAGATCGAGCACGACACTGCGCTTGCCGCGATTCGAATTGGTCCACACCGTGCCGACGCCTTCCCACGCATGACCGAAATTTCGATACGGATCGCCCGCGGGCGGCTCGACCTTGATGACTTCCGCGCCGAGATCGCCCAGCATTTGCGCGCAAAACGGCCCGGAAATATAGCTGCACGCTTCGACGATCTTGCAGCCTTCGAGCGGACGCCCTTTGACGAATGAGTTCATGAAGCCTGTTGCTCCTGACGAGTTGAATGATGGGTGCGCGCACGCAGCGCGGCGAGAGCGAGCACGGTATCGAGCGTCGGCGTGCTCAGGTTCGCGAGGCGCGCGACGGCACGCAGCGAGCGGACCAGCGGATCCAGTTCTAGCGGCCGTCCGGCTTCGAGGTCCTGCAACATCGACATCTTGTGATCGCGCGCGCTCAAGGTGGTCGCGATGCGCTTCTCCGGCGGCGGCCCGACCTTCAAACCGACGTGCGCGGCGATGGCATCGGCTTCGTGCATCATCGTGTCGACCAGCGGTACGATGCCGGGCGCTTCGCTCATCGCGCCGAGCGTCGCGCCGGTCAGCACCGCCACGGGATTCCAGCACAGGCTATTGACGAACTTGGTCCAGATGGCCGCACGGATATCACCGCTTACGCGCGATGGAATGCCGCTTTCGTCGAGCAACATGGCAAGTCGCGTGACGCGTTCGGATGGCTGCCCATCGAGTTCGCCGACCGGACAGCCCGCCCTCTCACCGTCCTGCGCGATCACGCCAGGCGTGATGACATGCGCGCCGATCCAGTGCACGCAGCCCAGCACCTGCGATGGCGGCAACGTCTGCCATTGCCGCGCGCCGGGATCGATATCCTCGAGACGATGCCCGTCGAAGGATCCCGCTATGCGATGAAAAAAATAGTAAGGAATGCCAGTCGTCGGCGGAAGAACCGTGGTGTGTTCGTCCATCAACGCAGCGATATCATCGAGTGCGGCATCGAATTGATGAGCTTTCAGCGTGACGAAAATATAGTCCTGACGTCCCAGTTCACGCGCATCCGCCGTGGCATGCACGTTCGCATGGATCTCGCCCGACGGCGTGCGCACGCGCAAACCTTGCGCGCGAATGGCCGCGAGCGTGGCACCACGCGCGACCACACTCAATTCGCATTGCCCCGCCCGCGCAAGATGCGCCGCGATATAACCGCCGATCGCGCCGCCGCCAAAAATGCACACCTTCAGCATGTCCGTTCCGCTCATCGAATCGTTGTCCGTGAGCAGAAGATAAGGCGTGCGCAAGGCGCATGGCCAATACGAAATAACGATAGTTCAAGCGGATCGGTCGATGATTAGCGAGTCCGTTTGCCTGAGCGCTTTGCTCATCTTCCGATACGACGCCGGCGGCTTGCCGACGATGCGCGCAAACGCCGTGCAGAACGCACTATCCGACAGATACCCGATCGACAGCGCGATATCGCTGATGCTGCGTTCGCTGTTGACGAGCGCATCCTTCGCCAGCGCAATCCGCCAGTTCGACAGATACGTCGCCGGGGCCACGCCCATGCGTTCGACGAAGCGCCGCGCAAATACCGCGCGCGACATGCCGACATGCTTCGCCAGCGTTTCGACGGTCCAGTGTTGCGCGACATCAGCGTGCATGCGCTGAAGTGCTGCGGCGATCTGCGGATCGGCCATGCCGGACAGCCAGCCGGTGCGCTGCGCGTCGATCTGCAGCAGCGGACGCCGCAGCACTTCGACCAGCATGATCTCGACCAGACGGCTCATCACGAGATCGCGCCCCGGCTGCTCGCACACCGCTTCTTCGCCGATCAGTTCCAGCACGCGCGAAAGACGCGACGCTTCCTGATCGGATGCACGCACGTCGATATGCTGCGGCAACAGCGCATCGAGTAGTTCGGCGTGCTCTGGATCGGTCTGAAAATGCCCGCCGATCAGACGCATCGGTGCGCCAGGCCGCGTGTCGTCCCAACGCAGATAGTCTTCGTTGCGTGCGCGGCGGCGCAGCGCGTCGAGCTTCGGCATCACCTCAGGGTCGCTGGCGAGGCAGTAGCGCGTCTTGCCCGCCAGCAGGAAGTAGTCGCCCTGTCGCAAGAGACGCGGCTCGCCGGTATCCGGCACGAACCAGCAATGTCCGATGACCACCAGACAAAAGCGCGGCGTCTCGCGGTACGGCACACGCATGCCCCAGCGGCTGTTGGCATCGACGGTTCGCCATTGAACGGTTTGCGGACGCATCAGACGGACGATATCGGTCAGGAGATCCATGCGGTTCGCCGAGACGATCGGTAAAGAAATCGAGATGAATCATTATGGATCATCTCGATCCGATTGGTTATGGTGGCCGGACAATCACGTTCCGCCGTCGATCAGAAACACATCCGACGAGCGGACGACGCCGGAGACACGCATGAACAAGCTCAGAGACCGCATCGTGATCGTCACGGGCGCGGCGCAAGGCATGGGGCGGGCCATCGCCATCGAAGCGGCGCGTGAGGGCGCCGCCTGGGTCACGCTGGCGGACCTTCAGGAGGAACGCGGCGAGGCGGCGGCGCAGGCCGTGCGCGAAGCCGGGGCACAGGCGCTGTTCGTGCGTACCGATCTCGCGAGCAGCGAATCCATCCGCCATCTCATCGATGAAACCGCGCGCCAGGCGGGCGGTATCGACGTACTCGTGAACAACGCCGGCATCACCGACGACGGCTTGACGAACCGCGCCTCCACCGTCGAAGATCTGCCGGAGTCCGTCTGGGACGCAGTGATGAACGTGAACCTCAAAGCGATGTGGCTGACCACGAAGTTCGCCGCGCCGTGGCTGCGAAAGTCGCAGCGCACGCCGGCCATCGTCAATGCGGCGTCTGTTGCGAGCAGCGTGGCGTATCCCGGTCTGCCCGCCTATGCCGCGAGCAAAGGCGGCATCGTGATGCTCACCAAGGCGAGCGCCGTCGATCTCGCCGATGCAGGCATCCGCGTCAACGCCTACGTGCCCGGCGCAATCGATACGCCCATGCTCGCGCGCAGTCTCGACCACGCCGCCGATCGCGAGCAGGCGCAGAAGCGTCTGTACGGCACGCATCTGATCCGGCGGCTCGGCCAGCCCGAGGAAGTCGCGCGTCTGGTGTGCTTTCTCGCGTCGGAAGAAGCGTCGTTCAGTACCGGCAGCACCTTCGATGTCGACGCCGGCACGCTTGCCTGGCGCGGCGCGCACTGAGCGGAGCGACGCCATGAACATGCGCCAGTTGCAGTACTTTCTCGCCGTCGCGGCCGAGCTCAACTTCACGCGGGCGTCGGAGCGCGTGAATATCGCCCAGCCGGCGCTGTCGGCGCAGATCATCGCGCTCGAAGAGGAACTCGGCACGCCGCTGTTCACGCGCGAAAAGCGCAAGGTCATGCTCACGCCCGCGGGCGACATTCTGGTCGAGCATGCGCAGCGTGTGCTCAACACCGCATCGGCGGCGATCGCGGCGGTGCGCGCATCGGGACGCGGCGCGAAGGCGCATCTGATGGTCGGCGCGATCTATACGGCGATCTACTGCTTTCTGCCGAACACCTTGCGTCGCTTCAAGGCGCTCGCACCGAATTCCGACGTGAGCCTTCAGGAGATGACGATCTCGCAGCAGATCGCCGCGCTGAAGGAAGGCGCAATCGAAGTGGGCCTCGTGCGCGGACATATCTACGATCCGAGCATCGTCACGGAATTGCTGTATCGGGAACTGCTGGTGGTCGCGGTGCCGGCGGGCAGCGAGTACGACCGGCCCGGACCGGTCGCGCTGAAGGCACTCGCGGGCTGGCCGCTGATCGCGGTGGCGCGCAGCAATGCCACCGAACGCGGTTACGGCGACCGCATCCTCGATATTTTCGAGGACGAGAACCGCAAGCCGACCATCGCGCGCGAAGCCTGGGACATGCATACCTCGGCGTGTCTGGTGGCGGCCGGCATGGGCGTGGCCGTGGTGCCCGCCGTCATGCAGTTGATGAAGCCGCTCGGCATCGCCTGCCGTCCGCTCGATGCCGAGACGCCTGCGGTGTCGCTATCGCTCGCGTGGCATCGGGATCGCGCGCCGCCGCTGCTCGAACGCTGGCGAGCGGCCTCGCGCGACAATGCGCAGGCGTTGATGGCCGAGCATCCCGAGCTGTTTCTCCATACGCGCTATGCGGATCATGAGACCGCGCCGCTGGTCGAAGATTAGGCCGAAGCGGCTTCACCACGTCACCGGCAGGCGCTGCAAGCCCTGCACGAAGTGATCGCCCTTGGTGCGGATTTCATCGACGGATACGGCAAACTGAAGCTCGCGAAGACGCTCGAACAGCGTGCCGAACACGACCTGCAATTCCGCGCGTGCCAGCGGCTGGCCCAGACATTGATGCACGCCGTAGCTGAATGCCACGTGATGATCCGCTTTTCGCGTGATATCGAAGCTATCCGGCGCAGGGAACGCGCGTGCATCGTGATTCGCCCCGGCGATCAGCGCAATCACGCCTTCGCCACGGCGCACCAGTTGCCCCGCCACTTCCACGTCTTCGCGCGCCACCCGAAACGCGTTGAAATGCACGATGGTATGAAAGCGCAGCATCTCTTCCACCGCATTGCGCAGCAAGTCCGGTTCGGCACGCAGACGCGCGAGCTGATCCGGATGCGTCAGAAAGCTGTACACGCCGAGCGCCATCTGATTTGCGGTCGTTTCATGACCGGCCATCAGCAGCAGGTCCGCCATGACCACCAGTTCGCGATGCGACAAATGCCCTGGCCGCACCTGTCCGACGATCAGCCGGCTCAGCAGATCGCTGCGTTGTTCCGCGTCCTTTTCGCGCTCGGTGATAAGCGCATCGAGATAGGCGAGCATGCGCGCAGAAGCTTCTCTCGGCACTTCGGGTCCGACATCGAGCAGAACTTTCAGACGGCTTTGCTCCTGAAAAAAGCCGTGATCCTCTCGCGGCACATCGAGCAGCGACGCAATCACTTCCGAGGTGAACGGCAAGAACAAATCGTTGACGAGATTCGCGGGCGGACCTTTTGCGATCAGCTCATCGAGCAAACGATTGAAGATCGTGGCGATCATCGGCTGCATCGCCGCGATCTTCTTCACCATGAACTCCTTCGTCAGCATGCGACGGAAATGCCCGTGCTGCGGCGGGTCCATGCGGATAAACGCCGGCTCCAGTCCGAGCACCGCGTTGCGCGCTTCGGACAGACTCGGAAAGCCCGTCACCGACGGATCTCCGCTGAAGCGATTGTCGGAGAGCACGGCGCGCACGTCGTCGTAGCGCGTGAACAGCCACGCTTCGCGGCCGTCCCACATGCGTACTTTCACGGGGCCATCGTACTGCTGAAACTCGCGGTATTCCTGCGGCGGCACGAACGGACACTGCCGCGCGATCGGGAAGGGGGCGCGCGGCGCTTCGCTGCTGAATGGGCACTGAGACATGTTTTCTCCCGCTTACAAGCCGCCGTTCACATCCAGCGTCGCGCCGGTGATATAGCGCGCGTCATCGCTGACGAGAAAACCCACCGCGCTCGCGATTTCCTCCGGCTCCGCCGCGCGTTGCAATCCCGATCCGGCGATCAGCCGGTCGCGAATCTCCTTCGGCACCTTCTCGCCCATCGCCGTATTGATCGTTCCCGGCGATACTGCCGCCACGCGAATGCCGTGCGGCCCGAGCGGCTTGGCAAGACTCTTGGTCAGATTGACGACCGCCGCCTTCGAACCGCCGTAATCGGTCACGCCGCTGCCGGTAGTCGCCACGATCGACGCGAGATTCACGATCACCCCGCCGCCGCCCGCCGCAATCAGCCGCTTCGCCACTTCCTGGCTCAGAAAGAACGGCGCGCGCGTATTCACGCCGTACGTGAAGTCGTAGTCGTCGGGCGTGATGTCGAGAAAGGTCTTGCCGTGCCACACACCCGCGTTATTGACGAGCACGCGGATCGTGCCGTGTTCCTCGTCGATAGCGGCGACGGCCGCGCTGATCTGCGCGTAATCGGTCACATCGCAACGGCGATAGGCAAACTCGCCCTTGCCCGTCTCACCGATATCCAGCCCCACGACCGCATAACCGCGTTCGCTCAGGTTCTTGCAGATGGCAAGGCCGGTGAGGCCATTGCATCCGGTCACGACTGCCACGGGTTGTTTCATGATTCCGTTATCCTGATTAATTGTTTATAGCGGCGGGCCACTTCGCGCCATCGCCGTGAAGTACCGCGTCCGTATGCTCGCCGAGCAGCGGCGGCGCAAGACGAATCTGCGTCGGTGTATCGGAAAATTTCAGCGGATTGTTGATGACCTTGAACGCGCCGCCCTTCGGATGATGCAGCATGCGCAACAGGTTTTCCACGACATGAGGATCACTGAATACTTCGGGCCAGGTTCGCACCGCGCCGTAGATCGCGCCCGCCTCCGCAAGCGCCTTTTCCCAGTGTGCGAGATCGTGCTCAGCGAAGGCACGCGCTAGACTCTCGTCGATCAGCGCCCGATTCGCCAGCCGCGCGTCCTTGGTCGCGTAGCGCGGATCGGTCTTCCAGCCGCTTTCGCCGAGCGCATCGCAGAGAATCTGCCAGAACTTGTCGTTGATGGTGATGATCATGATCTGGCGATCATCGGCGGTCGTGTAGGTGTTGTTGGGCACGATGTCCCAGTGCTGATTGCCCATGCGCGTCGGCGTCACGCCGGTCAGATCGAAATAGACGTCGCGCGGCACCTGACTGAAGATGCTGGCGTCGAGCATCGAAAGATCGACACGCTGGCCCACACCCGTGCGCTCGCGCGCCTGCAAGGCCGTCAGCACGCCGATGGTCGCGATCAGCGCGGTGACCAGATCGGAAAACGGAAAGCCGGTCTTGAGCGGCCCGGAGGTTTCCGTGCCGGTCACCTGCATCACGCCGGAAACAGCCTGAATCACCATATCGAGCGCGGGACGGTTGCGGTCCGCGCCCTCGCGACCGAAGCCGGAGATCGAGCAATAGATCAAACGTGGATTGATCTCCTTCAGCGCTTCGTAGCCCAGTCCCGCGCGCTCGGTCAGACCCGGCCGGAAGTTTTCGATCAACACGTCCGCTTCGGCCGCGAGCGCACGCGCCGCCGCGCGTCCCTCGTCGGTCTTGAGATCGAGCACGATGCTGCGCTTGTTGCGATTCACGCCGAGAAAGAACGCGCCGTCGCCGCCGAGCGTGGTTTCGCCCGAGCGCCGGAACGGATCGCCTTCGGGCTGTTCGACTTTCAGCACATCCGCGCCGGAATCGCCGAGCATCATGGTGGCGAACGGGCCGGTCATCATCTGCGTGAAGTCGAGCACTTTCAGTCCGCCGAGCGCGGCCTTTTCGGCGGTGCTCATGCGCGCTCCTTCTTTACGTAGAATTCCTCACGATCGTGATTCGACGCGCGCACGCCCTTGTCGCGACGCTGTTTCATAAAGTTGAATTCGTCGGACTCGTAACGCACGTTGGTTGCCAGCGCGTGCAGCACATGCCCGTACGAGAACTGACTGGTGATGCCGAGCGCATCCATCGCCAGGCTGGTCGCCGCCTTGCCCATCACGATGCCATCGCGCGGCAGGCGCACAATACGTTCGGCCCATTCCTCACCCGCATCGCTGAGCGAAGCGATCGGCACGACCTTGTTGACGAGGCCATTCGCGAGACAGGTCTGTGCGTCCCACACATCGGCCATCAACAGGAGTTCGCGCGCCTTGCGCGGGCCCATCGTCATCATTTCCCAGGCGGCGAAATACGCCGCGCCCGACAAACCCAGCTTCTGCTCCGGGTGGCCCATTTTCGCGGTATCGGCGGCGATCACGAGATCGGAGCCTTCGGCCAGATACAGGCCGCCGCCGAGGCAATAACCCTTCACCAGCGAGAGCGTCGGCTTCAGGAATTTGAAGACGCGCTCGAAGCGTTCGAGGTAGCGCTTGTCGTGCAGCAGACGCGCACGCTGACTCGGCTTGCGCGGACGGCCTTTGTCGTCGAAGGTCGTTTCGCCGTATTCGTGGCCCACTTCGGCCAGATCGTGGCCGGTGCTGAAATCGTCGCCCGCGCCTTGCAGAATGACCACGCGCACGTCGTCGTCGGCTTCGGCGCGGTCGTAGCACTGCATGAGCTGATCGAACATCGCGTTGGTGAAGGCGTTCTTCTTTTCCGGCCGGTTGAACGTGATGTACGCGCGGCCGTCGCGGGCCAGATAATCGACGCTGCCTGTCATGTGCGTGTCTCCTTGATTTGATTCAGACGTTGAGGTTGACGGCGACCGCCTTGACTTCGGTATAAAGCTCGATCGCTTCGAAGCCGCGTTCGCGGCCCCAGCCCGATTGCTTGTAGCCGCCATACGGCAGCGCGGCATCCGGCGACGACAGCGCATTCACATTGACGATGCCCGCATGCAGACGGCGCGCGGTGCGATGCGCGCTGGCGAGATCGCGCGTCCAGATGCTGGCGGCGAGGCCATACGTCGTGCCGTTTGCAGCAGCGGCGATGCGGTCGAGATCGTCGTCATCGGAAAATGTCATGGCGCAGAGCACGGGGCCGAAGATTTCCTCGTCGTGTACACGCATGCCGGGTTTGACGTTGGTCAGCACGGTCGGGCGCACGAAGAAGCCGCGCTCCTGCGCCGCGTCGCCGCCCGCGAATACCGTCGCGCCTTCCACTTCGCCGCTCGATATATAGCCGCTGACACGCGCAAGCTGGCGCTGCGAAATCACCGGTCCCATCTCCGTGCCCGCATCGAGGCCGTGTCCGAGCTTCATGCCGTTGGCGCGTTTCGCGATTGCTTCGAGGACCTGATCGAATGCGCGCTCATGCACGTACAGGCGCGAACCCGCCGCGCAAATCTGCCCGGCATGAAAGAAGATCGACGAGCAGACACCGGCGGCGGCAGCTTCGAGATTCGCATCCGGAAACACGATCACCGGAGACTTGCCGCCCAGTTCCAGCGACACGCGCTTGAGATTGCCGCTTGCCGCCTGCAAGATGCGCCGCCCCGTATCGCCCGATCCGGTGAACGCGACCTTATCGAGAAGCGGATGCGCCGCCAGCGCCGCGCCGACCGGATCGCCGAAGCCGGTAACGATATTCAGCACACCCGGCGGCAGACCGGCGTCGAGCGCGAGTTCGGCAAGCCGCAAAGCAGTCAGCGGCGTCTGCTCGGAAGGCTTCATGACGATGGCGCAGCCCGCCGCCAGCGCCGGCGCGATCTTCCACATCGCCA